>JAFPDA010000118.1 GCA_017425575.1 Lachnospiraceae bacterium
CATAATATCTCTTGGAAATAAGATATATGTTGAGAAAATGAACTTTTCCGGACTTCAGAAACGAGCTAAAAATACTGAAAAGAATGATAAAGGTAAGTTTAAGCGTAAGAAACGTTTTGGCAAGTCACTGGCAAATAAAGCCCCATCAATGCTGCTGGCTGTCATAAACAGAAAGTTGGGGTATTTCGGTGAAAAACTTATTGAGATAGACACATTTAAAGCCAAGGCAAGTCAGTTTAATCATTTCGATGGAACATATACAAAGAAGTCACTGTCACAAAGATGGAATGATTTTAATGGTACAAAAGTTCAAAGAGATATGTATTCAGCATTTCTTATAATGAATATAAGCAATGATTTAAAGAGTTTTGATATTGATAAATGTAATGAAAGATTTAAGAAATTCTATCAACTCCACAATGTGGAAGTTGATAGATTAACCGGTAAGAAAAATTTAAGCAGTATAGCAATTAAAAAAACAACACAAGGTTTTGACACGAGCCGTATACTATCGCTAATGGATACAAAGGTATCTTTGGTAGTGAAAGTCTTATAGAAATTCATCAGTCTTATATGCTTTCGAGTATATATGGAAGTGAATGTATATAAGAACCCAACGTGCTTTAGCCGTTGGAGTGTCAGAAAAACAAGTTGACAAAGAAACAGCATATACGTATACTTAAAGAGAAAATTATCTGGGGAGCTTTTTGGCTGAGAGGGATTTATCCGACCCATTGACCTGATACGGTTAGTACCGTCGTAGGGAGATATAAAAATGGCTTATTTATTTGAGTTCCGGGTATTTTTCTGGAACTCTTATTTGTTTTATAGGATGTTTTTCTATAAGGCAAAAGACGCTTCGCGCTCGGCGCGGTTACTTGTAGTATTTTATTATAGAATGGAGACTTTTATGGAATACACTACACAGATGGATGCCGCAAGAAAAGGCATCATTACAAAAGAACTTTTAAGAGTAGCAGAGAAAGAGAATATGGAGCCTGAAGAGCTCAGAGGCTACGTTGCAGAGGGAAAAGCGATAATTCCTGCAAATAAAAAACATACCTGTATAGATCCAAGCGGTATCGGAAGTATGCTTAAGACAAAGATAAATGTCAATCTCGGTACTTCGAGAGACTGGACTGATCTGGACATGGAGATGGAGAAGGTTAAAAATGCCGTTGACATGGGAGCAGAGGCTATCATGGATCTTAGTTCATTTGGAAAGACACAGGAGTTTAGAAGAAAGCTTACAAGTGAATGTCCAGCTGTTATAGGAACAGTTCCTATCTATGATGCAGTTGTATATTATCACAAGGCATTGAAAGAGATAACAGCTAAAGAGTGGATTGATGTTGTAAGGATGCATGCCGAGGACGGTGTTGATTTTATGACTATCCACTGTGGAATAAATAAAGAGACTGCAAAGAGATTTAAGACAAATAAGAGACTTACAAATATAGTATCAAGAGGAGGCTCTATAATATTTGCATGGATGGAAATGACAGGAGAGGAGAATCCATTCTATGAGTATTATGATGAGATTCTTGATATATGCAGAGAATATGATGTTACCATGAGTCTTGGTGACGCATGCAGACCAGGCTGTTTAAAGGATGCCTCAGATATATCCCAGATTCAGGAGCTTATAACTCTTGGAGAGCTTACAACCCGTGCATGGGAAAAAGATGTACAGGTAATGGTGGAAGGGCCGGGACATATGCCGCTTGACCAGATTGCAGCAAATATGAAAATACAGCAGACAATCTGTAAAGGTGCACCATTTTATGTACTTGGACCTCTCGTTACAGACATTGCACCTGGATATGACCATATCACAGCGGCTATTGGCGGTGCTATTGCAGCTACCTATGGAGCTTCATTCCTGTGTTATGTAACACCTGCAGAGCATCTCAGACTCCCGGATGTAAATGATGTTAAGGAAGGCATAATTGCCTCAAAGATAGCAGCACATGCAGCAGATATTGCGAAGGGAATAAAGGGAGCACGTGACTGGGATGATGCTATGAGCACAGCCAGAAAGAAACTTGACTGGGAAGAGATGTTTAATCTTGCCATTGACCCTCAGAAAGCAAGAGATTACCGTGCATCTGCAAAACCTGAGAAAGAGGATACATGTTCTATGTGTGGAAACTTCTGTGCAGTAAAGAACATGAACCGTATACTTGATGGAGAAATTGTATCAATCTATGATGAATGATAGGAAAAAAGTTTTGACAATTGCCGGTTCCGACTGTAGTGGCGGAGCCGGCATTCAGGCTGATTTAAAGACAATGACAGCCCTTGGAATTTATGGTATGAGTGTCATAACCGCTGTAACAGTGCAAAATACAAAAGGAGTTATTTCTTCTGCTGAGGTTGACAAAGATATTGTTAAGGCGCAGATAGATGCGGTGTGTTCTGATATTATGCCAGATGCGGTTAAGATAGGTATGCTTTCATCAGCAGAAATAATAGAGGCTGTGAGTGATAAGATAAAAGAATACAAGCTTAAAAATATAGTTCTTGACCCGGTTATGATTTCTACAAGTGGAAGAAATCTTTTAGAGCCTGAGGCAATAGATGTTCTTAAAGAAAAGCTTATAGGACATGTATCTGTCATAACGCCCAATATCCCTGAGGCAGTTGCTCTCACAGGGCTCAATATAGAAGATGATATAGACAGGGAAAAAGTGGCAGCAGTTATCGGTGAAAAATATGGCGTGTGCGTACTTATAAAAGGCGGACACAGTGATAATGGTGCTGATGACATGCTTTATGAAAATAAGACCGGTAAGATATCATGGCTTAGAGGTGAAAAAGTAGAAACTGCCAATTCACATGGTACAGGATGCACATTATCCACAGCAATAGCATGTGGTCTTGCCGATGGCAAAGATATGCTTAGAGCCGTGGAGAGTGCAAAGAAATATTTACATGGAGCATTGGCGGCAGGTCTTGATATTGGTCATGGAAATGGACCAGTTGACCACTGCTATATAATAAAAAACTGCTTTAGTAGCGATTAGAGCCTGTAAACAGGCTGTTTACAGGCGTTCGGTGGCTTAGGGTTCTGAATAGTTACTAATATCTGTAAATTTCATCAGCAATATCTGCGATATCTTCAAAGTTATCGCGGCTGTCACTTCCATATACTGCTACAACGTGGCAGCCTGCACTTTTTGCTGAGTTTATTGCAAAGAGTGCATCCTCGTAAACAACGGTATCTTCCGGGGAAAATCCATGCATATCGCAGAGCTTTTTATAGATATCACCACTTCTTTTATTCATTCCAAGCTCTGTGCTTGTATAGACTTCAGTGAAATAATCATATATATTTAATCTTTTGAGTGCCGGTATTATATAAGAACGTTCAGAGGAAGTTATCAGACAGATAGTATGCCCTTCTGAATGAAGCTTTTTGAGAACATCATCCATACCGGGAATCAAAGGAATATGGAGACGATATTCTTCTTCGACATCTTTTATGAAACCGGAGATAATATCGTCTTTGCTTTTTTTGACACCAAGTTCTATAAAATAGTCAGCACATTCAGGAAGAGTCATGGCTGCAATTTTTTCCGAAAAGTCATCAGGTGCGGTGATATTGTGCTTTGAGAGAAATCTTTTGTCGATATCGCTCCAGACGTGCATAGAGTCTAGTAAAGTGCCATCCATATCAAAGAGATAAAGTTTTTTCTTCATTCTGACCTCCAATTAAAATATTATATAACTGTCCAAGCATTCTGTGGCTTGGGATTCTGAATAGTTGCAATTTTATGTTGATTTATAGTTGTTTACTCAGGGATAAAAGATTATTAGCTGCCTCAGTTATATCTTCTTTTGAAAATATTGCAGATATGACAGCGACACCATCAACTCCAGAGCCTTTTAATTCCAAAATGTTATTTTCATTTATTCCACCTATTGCCACTACAGGTATAGATATATTTGAGGTAATCTGCATAAGTGTTTCACGTGACATCGGTATGGTATCAAGTTTTGTGCTTGTGTTGAATACAGCACCTACACCTATGTAATCAGCACCTGAATTTTGTGCCGTCAGAGCTTCCTCAAGATTATGTGCGGTCATACCTATTATTTTATTATCTCCAAGAATGTCTCGTGCATATTTATAGCTGGCATCGTTTTGGCCGATATGAACACCGTCTGCGTCTATTTCTTTTGCTATATCCACGTCATCGTCTATCACAAAAGGTACATTATATTTTTTACAGATTTCTTTTATTTCAAGTGCTTCTTTTATTATCTCTTTTTTTGAGGCATTTTTTTCTCTTAACTGAAGAAAAGTAGCTCCTCCTCTTAATGCATCTTCAACCTGTGAAGCAAGTGTATTTCCGTTTAACCAGCTTTTGTCAGTTATTGCATAAAGCTGCATAGCATTTTTTTCGATTTTCATGTTTTCTCTCCTGATTCTGTTTTGTCGTAATAGTTCAGCCCTTGAGTTTTACATTAGGATTTGATGCTGAACTGCTAATGTTGTCGTATTGTAAATTATAAAAAGTCTCGATTTTTTTTGAATTAAGTAATATAATCGTTAATGTGCGCACTATATGTGTGTATAGTAACACTTTTTATTTTATTATTATGCTCAAAAGTATAACATAGTTAATTTAATATTGACAATAAATTAGAAAGTTATTGCGAAACTTGATTTTAAATATTGAATATTTACGAAGATTGTAAATAGCAGGTTTTCAAACGGTTCGCAATTATTAAAACAGGTATTTAAAGAAGAGAGAGGTAATTAGCAGATATGGGAAAGACAGAAAAACATATACCTTGTCCAGGGGAATTTTACAGACATTTTAAGGGAAACTTATATCAGGTTAAATTTATAGCCAAAGACAGTGAGACAAAGGAAAAGCAGGTGGTATATCAGGCTATGTATCCTCCGTATGAAATGTGGGTAAGACCTCTTGATATGTTTATAAGTGAGGTTGATACTCTGAAATATCCTGACTGTAAACAGAAATACCGTTTTGAGAAAATTGATATGTCTTCTGAAAAATGTGAAGCACAGCATTTTGAGGAATATAAGGAGAATACATCTGCAGATGAGTTTCTTGAAAAAAGTGCAGATATATCAGATGCGGAGATAAAAGAAGCGCTTATAAATGATGCGGCTGAGAAGAAGTTAGAGGGAAGAATTTCAAAAAGAGAGATTGCTGAACGCGGTTTTATGGAACTTCTTGACTCAGACTCATATCGGGAAAAATATCTGATATTTATCGGGCTTAGAAATTATATTGACAAAAGGCTTCTTAATAATATCGCGGTAGCTCTTGATATTGTTATTGATGATACGGATGAGGAGCAGCAGTATGATTCTATCTTAAGATGTCTTCAGACATTTGATAAATTTGAGACAAACAGACTTAGATAGTAAAGTTGACATATGTTTCTTGGAGTGTTAGAATTGCAGTATACTTTTGTGATACGGGAAATATTTTTGTCTTGACATATAGCTTAAAAATATGTATTATAGATTTGTTGAACGTCTGTTCGGAGATGTTTTTGGAAAGGATAGGTAAACTTTTATGGAAAAACCAAATGTTGATGAGAATAAATTAAAGGCTCTTGAGTCGGCAGTAGCCCAGATAGAGAAAGCATACGGAAAAGGTGCAATTATGAAGCTTGGAGATAATAGACATCTCAATGTGGAGACATGTCCTTCGGGTTCTCTTGGTCTTGACCTTGCACTTGGTGTAGGCGGAGTGCCAAAGGGAAGAATTGTGGAGGTTTATGGACCTGAATCAGGTGGTAAGACTACAGTAGCACTTCATATGGTTGCAGAAGTTCAGAAAAGAGGAGGAATTGCAGGGTTCATAGATGCAGAGCATGCACTTGATCCTGTATATGCCCAAAAGATAGGTGTAGATATAGATAACCTTTATATTTCACAACCTGACACTGGTGAGCAGGCTCTTGAGATTACAGAGACTATGGTACGCTCAGGCGCTGTCGATATTGTAATTGTTGACTCTGTTGCCGCTCTTGTGCCAAAGGCAGAGATTGAGGGTGATATGGGAGACAGCCATGTAGGTCTTCAGGCAAGACTTATGTCACAGGCACTTAGAAAACTTACAGCCATTATCGGAAAGACAAGCTGTACAGTTATATTTATCAATCAGCTCAGAGAAAAAGTTGGTGTAATGTTCGGAAATCCGGAGACAACTACCGGTGGCAGGGCATTAAAATATTATTCTTCTATAAGACTTGAAGTTCGTAGGGGCGAGCAGATAAAGAAAGATGGAGAAGCTGTTGGAAACAGAACAAGAATCAAAGTAGTTAAAAATAAAGTAGCTCCTCCTTTCCGTGAGGCAGAAGTTGATATTATATATGGAGAGGGTATTTCAAGAGAGGGAGATATTCTTGACCTTGCCGTAAACAGTGATATCGTTCAGAAGAGTGGCGCATGGTATGCATATAATGGAAGTAAGATAGGCCAGGGACGAGAGAATGCAAAGGTTTATTTTAAAGAGCATCCGGAGGCTATGGAAGAAGTAGAGCAGAAAGTCCGTGAGAAATATGCAAAGACTTCTGATGCAGACTTAGAAGGTGATGTAACTGAAGCAGAGGCACCGGTTTTAGATAACGATTTGGAAGATGAGGAATAATTGTTGCTTTACAGACAAAAGCCTGATATTTACAGTCAGGTTATATGTTGATTGGCAGAATTTGCAGAGTGGGCTTTTGAAGTTCACTCTGTATTGAGGTATGGATATGTCAGAGGAAGAAAAATTAAGAGCCAAGAAAAAGGCAATGTCGTTATTGCAGCATAATGACAGGACAGAATGGGAGCTTCGCGATAAACTTAAAAGAGCAGAATTTTCAGATGAGGCAATAGACGAGGCCATAGAGTATGTAAGAAGTTTTCACTATATAGATGATAAGCGTTATGCAGTAAGATTTGTGGAGATTTATCATACTTCGAGAAGTAAGAAAAGATTGTGGCAGGATCTTATGAAAAGACATGTGCCTGAAGAATATATATCACTTGCACTGGAGCAGCTCGAAGATGGTGACAGCGAGGCATTGCAAAGGGAGATAGAAAAACTTACCCGTTATAAAGAAGAACTGACATATGAGGAAAAACAGAAAATTGCTGCAAAATTATATAGAAAAGGCTTTTCTGTGAATGATATACGCAGACAGCTGGAATTATATTAAAACAGTTACTAAAATTCACAAAACAGAAGCACTCTTGCTTGACATATTATTGCAAAAAGGATAAAATTGTTATGTTGTACTGTCAGTGTACAATGAAAAATTATAAGGAGGTGCTCCTGTTCGATGCCACCAATTGTTATAGGAATAATAGTTGTTGTGGTTCTATTAGTTGCAATTATCGTTACTGCGTTTGTTTCAAAGACAGTTGCTATAAACAATTATAAGCAGCTTGAAGAAGCAAAAATTGGTAATGCAGATGAAAAAGCAAGAGAGATAATAGATGATGCTTTGAAAACTGCAGAGACAAAGAAACGTGAAGCTTTGCTTGAAGCTAAAGAGGAAGCAATCAGAACTAAAAATGAGATTGAGCATGAATCGAAGGAAAGAAGAGCAGAGATACAGCGATATGAGAAACGCGTATTATCGAAAGAGGAGACTCTGGATAAGAAGTCAGAAGCATTAGAGAAAAAAGAAGCTAAGTTAAATGCTAAAATTGCTGAGTTAGATAAGCAAAAAGAAGAAGTGGAAGTTATTAAGAACAGTCACTTGCAGGAGCTTGAAAAAATCTCAGGTCTGACAGCTGAACAGGCAAAGGAATATCTTTTAAAATCTGTTGAAGAAGATGTAAAGCATGAGACTGCGGTTCGTATTAAAGAGATGGATCGTCAGGTAAAAGAAGAAGCTGATAAGAAAGCTAGAGATTATGTTGTAAATGCTATTCAGCGTTGTGCAGCAGATCATGTGGCAGAAACTACAATATCTGTAGTGCAGCTTCCTAATGATGAGATGAAGGGAAGAATTATCGGTAGAGAAGGTCGTAACATAAGAACACTTGAAACTCTTACCGGTGTAAACCTTATCATTGATGATACACCAGAGGCAGTCGTTTTATCAGGATTTGATGGTGTAAGACGAGAAATTGCAAGAATTGCACTTGAAAAGCTTATTGTTGATGGAAGAATTCATCCAGCCAGAATCGAAGAGATGGTTGAGAAGGCTCAGAAAGATGTTGAGTCTATAATAAGAGAAGAGGGAGAGGCAGCAACTCTTGAAGTTGGTGTTCATGGAATAAATCCGGAACTTATACGTCTTCTCGGAAGGATGAAGTTCAGAACAAGTTATGGTCAGAATGCTTTGAAGCACTCTGTTGAGGTTGCATATTTAGCAGGTTTACTTGCCGGTGAAGTGGGTGTAGATGTAAGATTAGCTAAGAGAGCTGGTCTTTTGCACGATATTGGTAAATCTGTAGATCAGGAGATGGAAGGAACTCATGTCCAGATAGGTGCAGATTTATGTCGTAAGTATAAGGAATCAGCAGTAGTAGTTAATGCTGTTGAGGCACATCATGGCGATGTTGAGCCAGAATCGCTTATTGCGTGTATTGTACAGGCTGCAGATACAATATCAGCAGCGCGTCCGGGTGCACGTAGAGAAACATTAGAAACATATACAAACAGATTGAAACAATTAGAAGATATTTCCAACAGCTTTAAGGGTGTTGACAAATCATTTGCTATTCAGGCAGGTAGAGAAGTCAGAGTCATGGTTGTACCAGAGAAGGTTACAGATGACGATATGGTTCTTCTTGCCAGAGATATATCTAAGCAGATTGAGGATGAATTAAAATACCCTGGTCAGATTAAAGTAAATGTTATTAGAGAATCCAGAGTTACAGATTATGCGAAATAGACACAATTACTGTAATCATGAATGAGATAAGAGACTGCCGTATATTTGCGGTGGTCTTTTTCGCGTTGTAGATGTACGGACGGTTTGCAACAGTCCTTTTGCGTATATTTGCTATTTTTCTGCTGTATACTAAAACAATACATGAATTTTGCATAATAATTTTGGAAAAGTAAATAATCTGGGGAAATTATATGGTAATAATAAGAGAATGTATTTTAAATAATGATAAAGAGATTTCAGATAAAACATATACAGAGAACGATATAACTGACAAAGATAAAGTCAGAGAGTTTGGTGTGGCAACAGATATAGGCACTACTACGGTGGCAGTTGGTTTGTTCAGGCTCTGCGATGGTTGTTGTGTGGCAAATTATTCAGAGACAAATCATCAGACAAGATATGGTGCTGATGTTATGATGCGTATAATGAATGCAGGACTTGGAAGACAGAATGAACTGCATGATATTATAATAGCTCAGATTGAGGATATAATAAGTAAAATGTGTGCTCAGAATCATATAGATGCAAGGGAGATAACCAGGATGGTGATTGTTGGCAACACAACGATGTGTCACCTTTTTGCAGGTAAAGATGTAAGTGGGCTTGCGGGAAGTCCGTTTGCTGTGGCATATGAAGGTCTATATAGGACAGACTGCTCAGATATAGGTTTTTCTGATTCTTACAATGCCAGGATATATGTTATGCCCGGAGTTGCTGCACATGTAGGAGCAGATGCAGTTTCTGTATTATGTGAGCAGGAACTGTATTCCAAAGAAAAGATACAGCTTGCGATAGATATAGGAACTAATGCGGAGATTATATTAAATAATAAGGGAAAGCTTTTTGCATGTTCTACGGCGGCTGGTCCCGCATTTGAGGGAAAAGGTGTAAAATGTGGGATGAGGGCAGCTTCGGGAGCAATAAATGGAGCAAAGATAAGCAGGTCAAATGGCAACATTATACTTGAAGTTATAAAAGGAAATACAGAGAAAAGTATAGAAGTAAAAGGAATATGCGGCTCTGGCCTTGTAGATATAATAGCAGAACTTGCAAGGGCAGGTATTTTAAAAAAAGATGGTTATCTTATAGACAGAGAGACTGCCAGAGAAAACGGATATTGTGATGAGATATGCTGCCGTCTTGAAGAATGTGAGGATGGCAATAGTTTTGTGTTATATGATAATAAAAGCAGTAAAGTCATAGTTACACAGAAGGATGTACGAAGTATACAGCTTGCAAAGGCGGCGATAAGAGCAGGAGTGGAGATTTTACTGCAGGAAAATAAATTGTCAATGAAAGATGTTGATGAGGTGAAGATAGCCGGAGTGTTTGGAAAGTTTATTCATCCTAAATCAGCAGTTCTTATTGGACTTTATCCTGATGTTGAAAGTGAAAAACTTGAATTTATTGGAAACTCAGCGGGAAGAGGAGCAGCCAGGGCACTTCTTGATAAGAATTTTATAAAAACAGCAGAAAAATATGCAAAAATAGTAAATCATACAGAGCTTGCAGATAAAAAAGAGTTTCAGAATAAATTTATGAATGCAATGGAGTTTAAATCGTGGTAAAATAAAAAGAAATTATAAAAAAATGGAGGCTTTTAAGATGCGACTTGGATTTATTGGTGCCGGAAATATGGCACAGGCGATTATTGGTGGAATTATTAAAAATGGACTTGTTGATAAGGCTGAGATTATAGCTTCAGCTGCAACACAGAAAACTATAGATAAGGTTAAAAGTGAGTATGGTATAAATGTTACTCTTGACAACAGAGAGGTGGCAAAAGCAGACATATTATTTCTGGCTGTAAAACCGGTATATTATCAGAGTGTTATTGAAGAGATAAGAGATATAAAGACAGAAGGCCAGATAATAGTTACTATTGCGGCAGGAAAGTCTCTTGAATGGGTGGCAGAGGCATATGGTGATGAGAGAAAGATAATAAGAACAATGCCAAATACTCCTGCGCTTGTCGGAGAAGGTATAACTGCTGTGTGTCCTAATGAAAATATATCTGACGAAGAACTTTCAGAGGTATGTAAACTGCTTAACAGTTTTGGAAAGGCTGAGGTTATAAAGGAAAGCATGATGGATGCTGTTGTTGCAGTAAGTGGAAGTTCTCCTGCGTATGTGTTTATGTTTATTGAGGCTATGGCAGATGCTGCGGTTGCTGAGGGAATGCCAAGAGCACAGGCATATCAGTTTGCAGCACAGTCGGTACTTGGAAGTGCCAAGATGGTGCTTGATACAGGCAAACATCCGGGAGAACTTAAGGACATGGTATGTTCACCGGCAGGAACTACGATTGAGGCAGTAAGAACACTTGAGAAAACAGGATTTAGAAGCAGTGTTATGGAATGCATGAAAGCCTGCGCTGATAAATCAAGAAGTATGTAAATATATGTTTATGTGTACTCGCGCGATATGAAATATGTCGATTTGGAGATTTTTCTCGGTGTATTCCATATAATAGTGTATAATAATCTGGTATCACATCAGGGTGTACTGCATATACATTTATAAAAAACAAATTGACTGATATGAAAAATAAACTTATATTCAGGCTTAAATGTATGGCAGTGCTTTTGTCTGTGCTTATTACAATTGTAAATATTTCTTATATATCAGGCTGGCATGACGAGGTTTTACAGAAGGTTAAGCTTCGTGATACGATAAGTGAAGAATGTGACAGGAAAACTGCAGGTAATATTGTAAGGGATATAAAAAAGTTTCCGGTAGCACAGAGGGAAGCTGAAAAATGTTATTTTGATGATGGTTATGGTGCTTCCAGAACTTATGGAGGAGAGAGAAAGCATCAGGGAATTGATATAATGTCTGCCGACAATGTTACAGGAAAGCTTCCGATACAGTCAGTATCAGACGGTGTGATTGAAAATATAGGCTGGTTAAAGCTTGGTGGATATCGTATAGGTGTCAGAAGCAAAAGCGGAATATATTATTATTATGCACATCTTGATTCATATGCTGACGGAATAATTAAGAAAAAACATGTTAAAGCGGGAGACATACTGGGATATATGGGAAATACAGGTTATGGACCTGAAGGAACAAAAGGAAAATTTGATGTGCATCTTCACTTTGGCATATACATAGATAAAAAATGTAAAGAAAGCATTAATCCGTATTATTCATTGAAATATATAGAAAACCATGAATATTGAGATTGAAGATGTAACCTTGTACGTTGCTATTCACGGCGTTTGTAAAGAGATTAACATGATAAAAAATAATTGATTTAAATATAACGCTATGTTAAAATAAAATTGTTAAAAGGGAGTAGCTAGCCTAAATGTGTTCACTCTTTCGTCAGTACAGTTATTGGAGACAATAACTCGGGAAGTGATTAAATAGCGAGACTTTTACTGTAAATGCAGTAGGAGTCTCTTTTTTTATACCTACTGCAAATAAAACAAAGAAAGAGGTATGAATTATGATTTTACAATTGTTTGTTTTGTTAGTGGGTTTTTTGTTGTTAGTAAAAGGTGCTGATTGGTTTGTAGAAGGCGCAGCAGGCATAGCAAAGAAATTGGGGATTCCTCAATTGGTAATAGGTCTTACAATTGTTGCCATGGGAACAAGTCTGCCGGAAACAGCAGTAAGTATTACAGCAGCACTGAATAGTAATTCCGGAATTACTATAGGAAATATTGTGGGAAGCAATATTTTTAATATTTTGATTATTCTTGGAATTACAGCAGTCATCACCAATGTTGCAATTCAGAAATCTACATTATACTATGAGATACCATTTATGATAGGAATTACAATTTTAATGATGATATTTGGCATTACTGATTCAAAAGTGACTTTTGTTGAAGGCATAATTTTCTGGATTTTATTTATTATGTTTCTTGGATATCTCTTTGTGATGTCAAAGAAAGGTGTAGTCCAAGAAGAGGGGGAAGCTAAGGATATACCGGTATGGAGATGTATTCTTTTCATGCTGATTGGTGGAATCATGGTTGTAAAGGGAAGTGATTTCGCTGTCAGTGGTGCATCTGAAATAGCAAGATTTTTTGGAATGAGTGAAAGATTTATAGGTTTAACCATTGTTGCATTTGGTACATCGCTTCCAGAGCTTGTAACATCTGTTACAGCTGCGAAAAAAGGAAATGCCGGTATTGCCATTGGTAATATTGTAGGCAGCAATATATTTAACATTTTATTTATAATAGGAGCAACAACGATTATTTGTGCAGTTCCGTTTGAGAGCAAGTTTATAGTCGACTCTATTATTGCCGTAATTAGTGGAATAATACTTTGGCTTGGTACAATTAGAAACAAAGAACTGAGAAAGCCTTTCGGAGTAGTAATGTTGTTGTGCTACGCCGCATATTTTGTATATTTATGTCTGTAATGCTTTGATACAGATTTATTTGAAAATAGTGGAATAAGAAAAGGAAGGAGTGAGCAGAGTGCAGATAAAGAGAAAAAGATTATGGTGTATATTAACTATAATGATGATTTTTATATCAGGAATGCATTTTGAAGAAATAAAAGTAGATTCTTCTTTACTGAACACTGCTGCTGTTGAGACAACTTCTTATATATTCCCTGTAAATTCGGTTATTGCAGATGAACAAGTGTGTACACCTCAGATGCTTGGTATTCATAATAATATTGTAATTACACAACTTGTAATTCGATTTATTAAGCAAAAAGGAGCTGCAAAAATCTCTCTTGATTATCTATGTGAAAAATTCTTTTTTGCAAAAGAAAGAAATCTTTATGTGAGTCTTAAAGAGGTAAATTTGTTTAAGGATGAACAGAGTAACCTTGTCATAAAATATATTCAAAATTCAGATGGAAAAAAACGAATCTAAAATAATCCTATTTTGAGAGCCAGAAAAAAGCTGGCTTATTTGAGCATGTTAAAAATAAATTATTGTAAAAGCATACAGAACAGGTATGTTTATTTCTGTATGCAGGATTATGGAGGATTATATGGGTCAGAATATTTTTATAGGAGTTTTATGTGTGATTGCATTATCGGCAGGTATTTGGAGTTGGTTACTGGAGAAAGGATATACCTTTGAGAAAGACAAGAGTAAAAAATTAGGGGAAACAGTAGATGAGAAAAAGTAAGGCAATATTTACAATTAAACTACAAATATGATTAAGAGCGAAAGGATGTAGAATATGAATTTTACATATGTTATGGGACTACTCGGTGGTCTTGCGCTATTTTTATATGGGATGCAAATGATGAGTGCAGGTCTTGAAGCTGTAGCTGGTAATAAGATGAAAATGATATTGGAAAAGCTTACCGCAAACAGATTTGTGGGAATATTAGTAGGAACACTTATTACAGCAGTAATTCAATCTTCTTCAGCAACAACAGTTATGGTTGTAGGTTTTGTAAATTCAGGAATGATGACATTGAATCAGGCTATCTGGATTATTATGGGAGCTAATATTGGGACAACAGTAACAGGGCAGCTGATAGCTCTTGATGTAGGTGAGATAGCTCCACTTGCAGCTTTTTTAGGAGTAGTGGTAATAGTATTTATTAAAAATGAAAAAGTGAAGCATATCGGTGAAATCATGGCAGGATTAGGTATATTATTTATTGGAATGGATATGATGGGGACTGCTATGGCACCTCTTGCAGATTCAGAAAGCTTTGTAAGTATTCTTACAGAATTTGAAAATCCTATATCAGGTATTGCTGCCGGTGCAATTTTCACAGCATTGATTCAATCATCATCAGCTTCTGTCGGGATTTTGCAGACACTTGCAGAAAGTGGTACAATTGGGTTAAAAGGTGCGGCGTTTGTATTGTTTGGTCAGAACATTGGTACTTGTATCACTGCATTTTTGGCATCAGTAGGTACGGGGAGAAATGCAAAGAGAACAACTTTAGTTCATATTATGTTTAATATATTTGGTACAGTAGTTTTTTCAATTCTTTCTCTTTATACTCCTGTTATTACACTGATAGAAGGCTGGACACCTCAAAATGCGCCGGCACAAATTGCAAATTTACATACATTATTTAATATTGTAACAACGATTTTATTGTTGCCTGCAGGAAACTATTTAGGAAAGATAGCAAAGGTTATTTTGAAGGATAAAAATGAAACAGATGAATCAGAACTGATGCAATGGTAATTATGTGGCAGCAGCGTTACATTTAAGTATATGGGTAGGAGATGAAGGTACAGGTGGCAGGATATGTTTTAGGAATAGCAATCATTATTTTACTTTGTATTATAGCAGAGAAGTTTTCAGATCGTTTCGGAATGCCGGCATTGATTCTTTTTATGTTTATTGGAATGGTGTTTGGATGTGATGGGATTTTTAAGATTAGCTTTGATGATTTTACACTTGCAGAGACAGTCTGCTCATTGGCATTGGTTTTTATTATGTTTTATGGTGGTTTTAGTACAAAGTGGAGTGCTGCAAAGCCGGTTGCCGGAAAAGCTATTTCTTTGGCTACGCTTGGTGTGGTAATAACAGCAGGTATTACGACTGTTTTATGCCATATGTTGTTAAATATGTCATTTGAAGAAAGCTTTTTAGTTGGTGCTGTACTTTCATCCACAGATGCAGCCAGTGTTTTTTCTATTCTCAGGAAGAAAAAGCTTAATTTGAAGCATGGAACTGCATCAATTCTGGAAGTAGAAAGCGGAAGTAACGATCCGGTTGCCTATATGCTGACTATTATTGCAATTAGTATTTTAAAGGCGTCTGGTTCTGAAAACATAGTATGGATGGTATTATTGCAAATTATCATTGGTGTTTTGGTAGGTTGTGTTCTGTCTGTGATTTCTATTCAAATCACTACAAAGACAAAAATTGTATCAGATGGATTAGATACAATTTTTATTATAGCAATGGTATTAAGCTGTTACAGTTTATCTACAATATTATGGGGAAATGCTTATTTAAGTCTGTACCTTTATGGAATTATCATAGGAAATAGTAGAATTAATAATAAACAGACTTTGGTTCATTTTTTTGATGGAGTTACAAGCTTGTCACAAATTCTGGTATTTTCCCTAATTGGGCTCTTAAGCTATCCAAGCCAGATGCCAAAGATTATTCCAACGGCACTTTTAATTGTAGCAATTCTCACCTTTGTAGCAAGACCTTTTGCTGTATCTTTACTTATGATGCCCTGTAAATGTAGTTTACGACAATGCATATTGATATCGTGGGCAGGGTTAAGAGGAGCCTCTTCCTGTGTATTTGCAATTATGGCAGTAGCATCGGGGATAAGGATGAAACAGGATTTATTTCATATTGTATTTATGGTAACACTTTTTTCTGTTGCCTTTCAGGGCGGTTTACTGCCAATGATTTCTGGTAAATTAAAAATGGTTGACAGCAAAGCAGATGTAAGAAAAACCTTTACGGATTATCAGGAGGAAACTGCGCTGCAGCTTACGCGGATGTTTATTCCAGAGGGGCATAGCTGGGCAAATAAAAGGGTAAAGGAAGTAGGTATCCCACAGGGATCTTTGGCACTTATGATAAAAAGAGATAAGGAAACTATGATTCCAAAAGGTGAGACTTTGATTTTACCTAACGATACTGTTATTTTAAGTGTACCACCATATGTTCCGTCTGAAGATGAAAAGCTGGAGGAGATAGTAATAGAACGGTCACATAAATGGTGCTTTAAATCAATTGGTGAATTGGCATTACAGGATGATGAATTGATTACTTTAATATTCAGGAATAATGAAACCATTATTCCTAATGGAAAAACGACAATTGCAGAAGGGGACATAGTAGTGCTTTACAGATAGATGATGTTTCTTAACAGTCCCAATGCAAAAATAAAAATATCAAATTCTGAACTTAACTTTTTTGAGGCTGAACTTATCTATTTTTCTGCGTCACTAAAAATAAATTGGACTAGATACGAGAACTAATGTATAATATAAAATCAATAAGCTGTTGGAATTGAATACAGAGAAAATTAAGAAGAGGTGGGTTGCATATGGAGACACAACTTTGGAGAGAGATATTGGGACCGTATCGTCAGGCAGTGGATGAGCTTATTGTGAAATTCAGCCATATAAAACAGGAATGTCAGGATGCAAACATATATTGTCCAATAGAATCAGTGTCTGGAAGGGTTAAGAAAGTATCCAGTATTCTTGAAAAAGCCCGCAGAAAAGGGATTGAACTTGAAGACATAGAAGAGAAGATAGAGGATATAGCAGGCATAAGAATAATATGCCAGTTTGTCGAGGATATTGATGCCGTAGTTGATATAATAAGCAAGAGAGCTGACCTTGAGATAAAGCAGAAGAAAGATTATATCACAAAGAGCAAACCAAGCGGATACAGGAGCTATCACCTTATTTTAAAATATATGGTACAGACAGTAAAAGGCTCAAAAGAGATTTCTGTTGAAATACAGATACGTACTCTTGCCATGAATTTCTGGTCAACTATTGAACATTCATTGCAGTACAAGTATAAGGAAAATATGCCTGATGACCTCAGGCAGAGACTTTTGAGGGCGGCAGATGCGGTTGATGCGCTTGATAATGAGATGTCATCTGTGAGATATGAGATAATGGATGCCCAGAATTTTAACAGGCAGAAAGCAAGTGTAATAACAGACATATTAAATAATATTGAAAATCTTTATCATGTGGCAAACGAGCGAGAAGTGGAAAAGATTCAAAATGAATTTTTCAGTATATACAAGCAGGATGATATGGAACTTTTAAAGAGGTTTAATACGCAACTTGATGTTCTTGCTGAGACTTACAGGGCTCAGAGTGCTGCACCATATGATTAAAACTGGAGGGAAAATGATAGATTTACCAGAAGAGTACTGTGACAGCATGAGAAAGCTTCTTGGGGAGAAAGACTATGAACTTTACATAAAAAGCTTTGAGAAGAAGTCAGTATCAGCTATACGCATAAATACAATGAAAATTTCGGTTGAGAAATGGAAGGAGCTGTCGCCATTTTCACTAGAACCGATTCCGTGGATAGAAAAAGGTTTTATACTTAGTGAAGAGGACAGACAGCTTGCCTCTAGACATCCTTATTATTTTGCAGGATTGTATTATATACAGGAGCCAAGTGCCATGATACCTGCATCTATACTTCCGATAGAGAAAGGTGACAAAGTGCTTGACCTTTGTGCTGCACCTGGAGGCAAGGCAACGGAGATTGCAGCAAAACTTGATGGGACAGGCATTCTTGTGGCAAATGATATAAGTGTTTCAAGAGCTATGGCGCTTGCCAAAAATCTTCAGATAGCAGGTATAAAAAATGCAGTGGTTACAGCGGACACCCCTGAAAATCTTGAGCTGAAGTTTCGTGGATTTTTTGACAAGATAATAATAGATGCACCATGTTCTGGAGAGGGAATGTTCAGGCGTGAGCCAAGAATGGTGAAAGACTGGCAGGAAAAAGGTCCGGAATTTTATCAGAAGATACAGAGACAAATCTTAGAGTCAGCTTATTCAATGCTTGCACCTGGTGGAAAAATGGTATATTCAACATGTACTTTTTCTGTTATGGAAGACGAAGAAAATATTGACTGGTTTATCAAAAATCACTCGGATATGCATATATGTGATGTTGAAGAAAAAGAAGGTTTTTCTGATGGCAGACCGGATATGGTTGAAGATGGTAGCAGAGAGCTTTCAAAATGTATCAGAATATTTCCTCATAAAGCTCAAGGTGAAGGTCATTTTGCTGTGCTTCTTTGTAAGGATACTCTGGATAAAAATGAAGATGCAGAAGATATAGTAACGGATGTAAAAACTTCATTGAAAAATGCTAAGAAAAGCAAGTCCAAAAAGACAGTCAAAAAACAAAAGAGTTCAAAGCCAGCAGAAAATATTTCTCCACAGGAAGCGTTAGCTAAGTTTATTGATATAAAAGAAGCCGGATACGAGGATTATGACATAGTCAGCAGGAATGCTCAGGTTATGCTTGTTCCGAATGAGACAAATAAAATTTCAGGTATAAGAACTATACAGAATGGTACGATTGCAGGAGAGATAAAGAGAGAGTTTGAACCTTCATGCCAGTTTGCGCTTGTTATGAAAAATGGTGAGTACAAAAATGTGCTTGATTTTGAGGCGGACGATATAAATGTAATTAAATATCTTAAAGGAGAGACATTAAATATCGACACTGAGCTTAAAGGCTGGATTCTCATAACAGTTGACGGTTATCCGCTTGGCTGGTGCAAAGGCAATGGGAAAGGTCTGCTTAAAAATAAATATTATGCAGGGTGGAGATTACAGTAGAAATGAGGACAAAGATGTTTATAGAAAAAGGAAGTCAGGGATATATCAATAAAAGAAAGAAAAATGCACTTATATGGACACTTATTATGGCTGCACTGGGTGTCGCTGTGTTTGTTACGGGGCTTTTGCTTAATGATATGTCAAAAAGAAATATATTTACCGTTATAGCTGTTTTATTTGTGCTTCCGGGAGCAAAGTTTCTGGTGCGTTTTATAGTTACATTTCCTTATCATTCAGTTGAGGAAAGCCGTTACAATAAAGTAAAGAGCAATATTTCAGAGGGAATGGAATTATATACAGATATGATTATAACTTCTCCTGATAAAGTTATGAATCTTGACTTTATTGCCGTGGGAAATAAACAGGTTATAGGTCTTATCGGAAAGGAAAAACAGGATATAGCTTATATAAGAAAGTATATTTCTGATGGAGTTGCAAACTGGGGCTTAGGATATAAGGTTAAGATAGTTGAGAGTGAAAATCTTTTTATCAGTGAACTTAATGCGGTATCACTGCAGGAGGTTGACGGGGAAGAAGAGGACAATGTAAAGAGTTATATAAAATCACTTATTGTTTAGGATGGAGGAAACATGCAGCTTATAACAGTAAATGTAAGGGATGAAGGGCAGAGGTTTGATAAATTTCTTGCAAAATATCTGCCGGCAGCGCCAAAGAGTTTTATCTACAAAATGCTCAGAAAGAAAAATATTGTGCTCAATGGTAAAAAGGCAGAAGGAATGGAGAGATTATCGTCAGGAGATGAGATAAAACTTTTTTTGGCTGATGAGACTATTGATAAATTTAAAACAAGTGCAAAGACAGAAGAGACATCAGAAAAAGCCAGAGTTAATAGTAAGACTGTGGCTAAAAATACAGTCAGAAATAATAATTTTAAACTTGATGTTGTATATGAGGATGAAGATATACTGGTTATAAATAAACCGGTTGGAGTACTGTCCCAAAAGGCGGACAGGGATGATGTGTCACTTGTTGAGTATATTCAGGATTATCTCAAGCAGAGTGGTGTTATAGAAAAGGAGAGAGCTGATACTTTCAGTGCGGGAATATGTAATCGTCTTGACAGAAATACAAGTGGTCTTATAGTTGCCGGAAAATCTGTAAAGGGGCTTCAGTGGATGAATCAGCTTTTCAGGCAGAGGACACTTGGAAAGTATTATCTTTGTATTGTAAAAGGTGAGATAAATAAATCTGCAAGAATAGATGGATATCTTGTAAAACATCATAATCATAATAATGTTACTATTACAGATAAAGAAGTGCCGGATTCTTCAAGGATAATCACAGAATATGAGCCTTTACAGACGGGGAAACTTGGGGATAACAGGTATACTCTTTTAAAGGTGCATCTGGTTACAGGAAAATCACATCAGATAAGGGCACATCTTAAAAGTATAGGACATCCTATTGTCGGTGATGCAAAATATGGTCATAAGGACGTGTACCAGATATTTAGAAAAGAGTTTGGTCTGAGACATCAGATGCTGCATGCATGGCGGCTGTGTCTTGAAAAGTCAGACGGACTTCCCGAAAAATATAATGGTATGGTTTTGGAAGCACCTTTACCTAAGCTTTTTAGTGATATTCTAAAAGGTCTTGGGATGCACACACCATCATAAAAACAGACAGGAGAAAGTGGATAAATGCCTTCGTGGAATTCAAGGGGACTTCGCGGCTCTATGCTTGAGGAGTCCATAAATTTTACTAATGAAAAATACAGGCAGGAAAAGCTGGCACTTGTGCAAAAGATACCTACTCCCATAACACCTATGGAAATAGATAAGCAGAAGCATCATATCACACTGGCATATTTTGAACAGAAAAGTACAGTTGACTACATAGGCAATGTGCAGGGAGTGCCTGTATGCTTTGATGCAAAGGAGTGTGCTACAGATACATTTCCTATCCAGAATATACATGAACATCAGATGAATTTTATGGAGGAATTTGAACAGCAGCAGGGAATAGCATTTTTGATAATATATTTTAGCAGAGCTGATTTATATTATTATGTGCCATACAGGGATGTCAGAAAATTTTGGGACAGAGCCAAGAATGGTGGAAGAAAGAGCTTTAGGCGGGAAGAACTTGACGAGGAGAATATTATAAAGGTAAATAATCAGGTATTTATACATTATCTTGAAAATATAAGTGCAGATCTTAACAGACGACAGTAATAATTTTACAACTTTACTAAAAAAGGAATATAGTATATATTATAGGGGACTGTTTAGGACAGTTACTAGTATAACCCACGGCAATTAACGGCCTGTTTCACTTGTCTAAATTTCCATCTGCTACGTTGTCGTCAATCGACGATGCCACCGCATCGCCTCATTCCTTCGCCTTGCAGAATGAAAACTTATCCTGCGTGAAACATA
>JAFPDA010000119.1 GCA_017425575.1 Lachnospiraceae bacterium
ATATCTACAAGCTTTTCTGATTTCTTTGTCTTTTTAACTATCTCTATCGCAGACTTTTTCATAAGCCTGTCTATAACATCTTTTCTAAACGTGCTGTCAGCAAAAGCATTATCTTTGCCTGGTTTTACAGCGACAAGATAATCACAGGCGGCAAGCATTGCCATAGATGGCTTTGCCTCATCCTCAAGCAGTGTAAATGCTTTGACTTTTATCTCCGAATTCATTGCTCCGTTTATTTTCTCAAGCATAACATCCGGTTCATCAGTTTCATCAAGTGTTATATCAAGATACTCCGCATCACTGCTAAGGCCTATTCCAAGCGGTGATGTGAATGACATAAGCTGATGAGGAGAAAATCCCTGACTGTAACTTACCTTTATACCAGCTCTTCTAAAAGCTTTCTGAAAATATCTCATAACATCCAGATGGCCTATAAATCTCATAGAACCAGTTTTTGAAAATTTAATTCTCGCCTTCATTTATGCCTCCTGTCCGGCATCCTCAACACAGACACCACACTTAAATTTCATAGCCCCACATCCCGCACATTTTGCACGGCAGTTAGGTGTAACCACCTCTTCTTTTGATCTTTTATACTCTCTCAGCATAAACTGTTTTGTAACTCCTATATCAATGAAATCCCATGGGAATAATTCATCCTCAGGTCTCTCCCTTCCAATATAGAAGTCCATATCAAGCCCATTATCTTCAAAAGCTTTAAGCCAGTTTTCATATTTGAAATATTCACTCCATGCATCATATATACAGCCACTTTTGTAAGCCTGCAGTATAACATTACATATTCTTCTGTCACCCCTCGCAAACACACCTTCAAGTTCTGAGACATCTGCATCATGGCAGTTATATTTTATACTCTTTGAATTGAGCTGCGATTTTATCTTATCAAGCAGGAAATCTCTCTTATCCCTTGCCTGCTCTTTTGTATTCATAGGTGACCACTGAAATGGTGTAAATGGCTTTGGAACAAATATAGATGTACTTGTGACAATATTTACCTTTCCATTTCTCTGGTCTTTTGGAATAGTATAATATTCTCTTGCAATTTTATCTGACAATACAGCAATACCTTCTATATCATCATACGTCTCACCCGGAAGGCCAAGCATAAAGTAAAGCTTAACCCTGTTCCAGCCGCCTCTGAAGGCATCCATTGCACCTGTGAGAATATTTTCCTCTGTAAGTCCTTTATTTATAACATTTCTCATCCTCTGTGTGCCTGCCTCAGGCGCAAATGTAAGACTGCTCTTTCTTATATCCTGAACTTTAGACATTACATCAAGGGCAAACGCATCTATTCTAAGTGATGGAAGAGAGATGTTTACACCTTTATCTCTGTACTCGTCAATAAGCCAGTACACAAGTTCCGGAAGTTCCTTAAAATCACTTGAACTTAATGAACTTAGAGAAATCTCATCCTGCCCTGTCGCCTCAAGCATGGCAGCCGCTCTCTTTTTAAGAAACTCAAGACTTCTTGGACGTATAGGTCTGTAAAGCATACCCGCCTGACAGAAACGGCAGCCTCTTATACAGCCTCTCTGTATCTCAAGGACAACTCTGTCCTGGGTTACTTTTATATATGGCACAAGCGGCTTTTCGGGATAATATGTCTCAGACATATCAAGCTCCACCTGTTTTATAACTCTCTCCGGCGCCTCTTCTACTATAGGCTTAAAGTCAGCAAGAGTTCCATCGTCGTTGTAAGAAGGCTCATAAAACTGTGGTATATACATTCCCGGTATCTTTGCAGCTCTCTTTAAAAACTCTACTCTGTCCTCTCCAGATGCCTTCCATTCCTTATACTCATCCATAAGGTCAAAATAGACGGTCTCTCCCTCTCCTATATAGAAGATATCAAAGAAATCAGCGATTGGTTCCGGATTATACGCACATGGTCCTCCACCTATTACAAATGGGTCCTCCAGAGTTCTGTCCACCGCCTTAAGCGGAATACCGGAAAGGTCGAGTATCTGAAGTATATTTGTATAACACATCTCATACTGAAGAGTTATTCCCAGAAAGTCAAAATCTTTTACAGGATCCTGACTCTCAAGCGCAAAGAGAGGAATATTTTCCCTTCTCATTATCTCGTCAAGGTCAACCCATGGAGAATAAACTCTCTCGCAGTATATATCATCCCTGAGGTTGAACATATCATATAATATCTGTATTCCAAGATGTGACATACCTATCTCATATACATCCGGAAAACACATACAAAATCTTATGTCTATCTTGGATAAATCTTTTTCCACCATATTTATCTCACCGCCGATGTATCTGGCCGGTTTGTCAACTGATAAAAGTATCTCATCACTGAGAGCTAATTTTCTCATATATAATCTCCATTCCTAAGCAATTTGTTTATCACACTAGATGTAAATCTACTCACATATATCTTTGATGTACGAAGCCGCCACACCCACTTTTCTAAGCAGCATGTCATAATACTCACTATTGTTTATCTTTTCCATAACAGACTTTATATTCATTTCCTCATAAAAAGTATCTCCGGAAAAAGCAATAACAATAGCAAAAATAAGCATCACTGCCACGATTATTTTAATCAGAGCAAAATGACGCTTACCTTGTTCGCAAAAACTGCTGTCACTATAACTACTATTTCTTTCATTGTCATTCGCAAACGAATTTTTTACCTGTTCGATATATCTCGCTCTTGAAATCCTTTCATCGATGTCCTGCATATTTAACATCTCCTTCAAAAAAGATATATGCCATATAAATATGCTGTAAAACATCTATACATTACAATTTTATACTAGTATAACCCACACTAATTAACAGCACGTTTCACTTGTCTAAATTTCCATCTGCTGCGTTGTCGTCAATCGACGATGCCACCGCATCGCCTCATTCCTCCGCCTTGCAGAATGAAAATTTATCCTGCGTGAAACATG
>JAFPDA010000120.1 GCA_017425575.1 Lachnospiraceae bacterium
CGGTCATTTTCCTGTCTCTTTTCATATCCCAGATGATTTGCAGGTCCAATCTCCGCATAGTCATCCATATATTTGGTTCTTAACTGCACCTCGACATAACATTTTGCATTGTTATCGTAAAAAGTAATATGCAGCGATTTGTACCCATACGAGCTCTCATTACATATGTAATCTCTATAATAAGGCTTCACATACTCTTCCAAAAGCTCAGATGTACTCTCATATATACCTCCCGTAGGCTGTGCTGTAAATCCTCTTACCTGAAGAAACGTCGGCAGTATATTGGCTATTTCATAGAGATATTTAAGTTCCTCACTGTATCTGTCCTGCTCTCCTTTAAGATGACATTTAGGAATAGATATAACTATCCTGTAAGCTATAAGATCCCTGAAACAGTTAAGCCTGTCTTTTATCTCAGCAACCGATGGAAACTTCCCATTCTCAGTATAATAGTCATAAATATACTCAACAATATAACCATTAAACTTTGATTCTGCGCGGATAATGGATTTTATTCTTCCCTTAAAAGTGAATGCCATAAACGGATATTTTTTTGCCATAAATTTATAAAATTCCCTTATCTCCTGGGACTGTGCTGTAAGGAAATCATTGTGTTCCAGAAGTTCAGCAATCTGCATAAGAAAATTACAATGCACTTTATCTATGTCATTTTTATTATTTAAAGCTTCTTTTTTAAGAGCATCAGTATATTTATGCAATATTTTTAAAACTGTATCTCCTGAATACAAAAAATCATTTAAAGTAACCATATTTTCCCCTATAATCAATATATGTTTGCTCATTATCTTTTCCAAAAAGTGTCTTACGATATACATTTGAGAATTAATTTCTCACTCTCCTTTGCATCCACAACGAAGAGTGAACGTAGGTTTCCGGAATTTCCATAGGAAAATTTTACTATTTATGATAAGGTTCCCCATTTATTATTCTATATGCCCTGTACACCTGTTCAAGTAATACAACCCTCATAAGCTGATGTGGAAAAGTCATCTGTGAAAAACTGAGTTTTTCGTCTGCATTTTTTATAATATCTTTATCTATACCAATAGAACCGCCAATGATAAATATTATATGGCTGTGTCCTCCGATTCCGAGTTTCTGTATCTTATCGGCAAAACCTTCAGAAGTGGTCTGCTTTCCGTCTATTGCGAGAGCTATAACATACGCATCACTTTTTATGTACTTCTTTAATCTCTCGCCTTCTTTTGCCCTTATTATATCTTCTTCATGCTCACTGGCATTGTCAGGAGTTTTTTCATCTGCAACCTCCACAATCTCCAGTTTGCAGTATCTGCTAAGTCTCTTTGTATATTCCTGAATTGCCGAAACAAAATATTTCTCTTTTATCTTTCCAACTGTCAGTATTGTAATCTTCATTTATTACCTCGTAGTTTATTCATCAAGTGCAAGACTTATACAGAGTGCATGGTTTATCCTGTCAATTATCTCATTGTCGAGATGACAAACTTTCTCTCTGAGTCTTGACTTGTCAATAGTCCTGATCTGCTCAAGGAGTATAACTGAATCCTTAATAATATCATATTTTTTCACTTCAAGAGCAATATGTGTAGGCAGCTTTGCCTTGTTCATTTTTGATGTAATAGCCGCACATATAACTGTGGGACTATGCTTATTTCCCATATCATTCTGTATGATTAAAACAGGTCTTATTCCTCCCTGCTCTGAACCAACCACTGGTCTTAAATCTGCAAAAAATATATCTCCACGCCTTATATTCAAAATGCTCACGCTCCATTTCACATTATATTATGTAGTAATTACCTCTCCTTCCTATCCTTTCCACTTTATTGAAGAAGTATTCACGAGCGTTCATTTTTTGTTTAATAGTTACTATTCACGACCGGTTTTGCGCAGGATTTTCAGAATGTAGAGAAAAACTGCCGTGAATAGTAACACATATTTAGAACTCCGGATAATAATCCTTTGTCTCAACAACTTTTCCACCCTTATAGTAAACTCTTGGAATCCTCTTTCCAACATCACAGACAAATTCATAATTAAAGGAATGAGACATCTCTGATATCTCCTCAATAGAGATATTTTCATCTCCGTCACGCCCCACAAGAGTCACCATCGTTCCCTCTTCCACATTGTCAATGTCTGTGACATCCACCATAAACTGATCCATACAGACACGGCCAAGTATAGGCGCACTCATTCCATTTATAAGCACATGGCCTTTATTTGAAAGTGCTCTTGGATATCCGTCAGCATACCCGACTGGAATTGTAGCTACTCTCGTTTCTCTCTCGGTAGTATATGTACCACCATAACCAATCTCAACGCCTGGTTCAAGCTCTTTTACAAAAGACACATAGGACTTAATCTCCATTGCAGGAGTAAGTTCTAAGTTCTCCTTATTTACCTCATCTGAAGGATAGAGACCATACACACAGATACCATCTCTTACCATATCAAGATTAACTTCCTGTTTTTCGATTATACCTGCACTGTTTGACACATGCTTAATAGGGAGTTCTATACCACATCCCTCAATCTTCTCCACAAAATCCATATACTTCTCAAACTGTGTCATGGCTTTTGTCTTGTCTTCCTCATCCATTCTTGCGAAATGGGTAAAGCATCCCTCTATGAAAATATATGGAAGTTTAGCAATTTTCTTTATTACCTCAAGACTTTCTTCATCCTGTTTAAATCCGATACGGCTCATACCTGTATCAAGCGCAATGTGTATCTTTGC
>JAFPDA010000121.1 GCA_017425575.1 Lachnospiraceae bacterium
AAATATATTGGAGGCATGCAGTCAGACTCATACAGAGTATGTGAGGCTTTTGAGAGAAGATACTTTTGAGGATAATAATAATTCGCAGGTTATAACTGTCCCGGATGTAAAGCATGCGGCAAGGTATCTAAAAGATAATTCGGAGGGAAAGATTTTTATCTCGACAGGTTCAAAAGAATTACATGAATATAAAGTTATACCTGATTATAAAGAAAGAATAGTAGCAAGAGTTCTTCCGGTGGAAGATTCAATAAGGAAATGTGAAGAACTTGGACTGAAACACACTATATATGAAAAAGGACCGTTTGATTACGAACAGAATAAAGCAGCTTTTTCAAAAGAAAATGCAGAGTGGCTTGTAACTAAAAGCGCAGGAAAAGCCGGTGGATTTGATGAAAAATTTTATGCGGCTCTGGAGCTTGGAATGAAGGTGATAGTTATCACAAGACCAGAGGAGAGGACAGACGGTAAGACGCTTGAGGAGGTAAATTTGCAGATAAGTAAAATGCTCCGAGAGTAAATGTTTATAACATAAATGATTGACAGACAATGTGGATTGTAAATGTCTATTTTACAGATAAGGAAGTGTTATGCTATGAGGAAAATAAGAGTTGGAAGCAGAGAGAGTAAACTTGCTGTTATCCAGAGTGAGATTGTCATTGATATGATAAAAAAGAATAATCCTGATGTGGAAGTTGAACTTATAACGATGAAAACAACAGGGGACAAAATTTTGAATACAACTCTTGACAAGGTGGGAGGAAAAGGTCTTTTTGTAAAGGAACTTGACAGAGCGCTTTTGGCAGGAGAGATAGATATTGCTGTACATTCGCTGAAAGATGTACCTATGGAGATAGATGACAGAATCCCGCTTGTGGCATTTACAAAGTGCGAAAGTCCATGTGATGTACTTGTGCTTCCAAAAGGTGTAAATGAAATTGACTGGTCAAAGCCGATAGGCTGTTCAAGCATGAGACGCAGTATTCAGTTTAAGAAAATGTATCCGGATGCTGTGATAAGTCCTGTGAGGGGAAATGTTCTGACAAGACTTGATAAACTTGACAGGGGAGAATATTCAGCCCTTATACTTGCAAATGCAGGGCTTAACCGTTTAGGACTTTCTGACAGGATAAGCCGTATATTTACAGAGGATGAAATGATACCTGCCGCAGGTCAGGGAGTTATCGCAATACAGGGCAGAGCAGGTGAGAATTATGATTATCTTGAAAAGATAGATAACAAAGAATCAAAGATAAAGGTTGAGGCAGAGAGAGCTTTTGTAAAAACTCTTGACGGTGGCTGTTCTTCTCCGGTTGCGGCACATGCGGTACTTGATGGAGACCGGATAAAGATAAAATGTCTCTATGTAGATGAAGAAAATATGAGTGTTGAAAATATGATTATAGACACCATTGAAGGTGATGTTTCAGAACATATAGCTCTGGGAGTAAAGCTTGCAGAGAGAGTTAAAAAACAGGATAAGGCAGGTGAATAATATGGCAGGAAAAGTTACATTGATAGGAGCAGGTCCCGGAGATATTGGTCTTTTTACCTTAAAGGGATATGAGGTTTTAAAAAATGCGGAGGTTGTAGTTTATGACAGACTTGTAGGAGAGGATATACTTGCACTTATTCCTGAGACAGCAGAAAAGATAGATGCGGGAAAAGAAAGTTCAAATCATACTATTCCACAGGAAGGCATAAATGAACTTCTGATGAAAAAAGCATTAGAAGGAAAAAATACAATACGTCTGAAAGGCGGGGACTGCTTTTTATTTGGAAGGGGCGGCGAAGAACTTGAACTTCTTGCAAAAAATGATATCCCATTTGAAGTTATTCCTGGTATAACCTCGGCATTATCTGTGCCGGCTTATGCAGGGATTCCTGTTACACACAGGGATTTTGTATCTTCGGTACATATTATTACGGGACATCAGAAAAAGAATGAACCTATAAAGATAGACTTTGAAAGCTGTGTAAAATGTGGCGGAACTCTTGTATTTCTTATGGGTGTTTCAAATATGAAAATGATTATGGAAGGTCTTATGCAGCATGGTATGAATAAAGATATGCCATGTGCGGTTATTGAGCAGGGAACAAGACCACAACAGCGTAAAGTGATTGCGACAGTGGAAACACTGGTGGAAAAGTCAGCAGAAAATAAAATAAAAAGTCCTGCAATTATAATTGTGGGAGAGGTATGTACATTAAGTAATGATTTTGATTGGTTTTCTAAGCTGCCATTAAAGGGCAAAGAGATAATTGTAACCAGGCCAAAAGAGCGGCAGGGAACTTTGACAGAAGGCCTTAAGAAGCTTGGAGCACATGTGCTGCAGTGTCCATGTATACGGACAGACAGCATTATGACAAAAGAGCTGCTCAGTGAGATTTTAGATAAGGCAAAAGAGTTTGAATGGCTTGTATTTACAAGTCCGGCAGGGGTTAAAGCCTTTTTTGAAGAGTTAAAGAAAAACAGGCTTGATGCGAGATGTTTTGGTGGAAATAAGTTTGCCGTGATTGGAAAAGCAACAGGCGAAGAGCTTATGCAGTATGGAGTTTTTCCAGATATAATGCCCGAAGAATACAGCGGCAGGGATTTAGGAAAACTTCTTGCAGACACAGCAAAAAAAGATGAAAAAATTCTGCTTTTAAGGGCTAAAGAAGGTGCTCCTGAGATTGTAGAAGAAATTCAAAAAGCCGGACTTGAGTTTGAGGATATGGCAATTTATAAAACTGATTATGTACTTGATGACAAGACGGGAGATATGATTGCCAAAAAGCTGAACGAGGGCAGTATTGATTATGTAACATTTACCTCTGCCTCTACGGTAAGGGCGTTTGTAGAAAGTGTAAAGTGTTACAAAGATAAATTTACAGCCGTATGTATTGGCAGGAAGACGAATGAGACAGCTCTGGAGTATGGGTTTAATACGATAGTCAGCCAGAGTGCTACGGTGAGTTCTCTGATTGAGTGTATTGTTTGGGATTGCGAAAGTTGATTTTTGATTAGTCAGACACAGGATAGTGTGATTTTTTAGAGTTTCGCAATCAAATGTGAGTGTAGTAGTTGAAGGGAAGTGAGAGATATGGCAATTGAGATAATTAAACCGATGGATATAGAGAAGAGAAGTTTTGAAATTATAACGGAGCATCTTAATGGAAGGAGCTTTGGAGAGGACAAGGACGATATCGTAAAGCGTGTAATTCATACTTCTGCTGATTTTGATTATGCAGATAATCTTGTGTTTTCCGAAGGTGTAGTCCAAAAGGCACTTGAAGCTATTAAGGCAGGTGCCACGATAGTTACGGATACCAACATGGCATTTTCGGGGATAAATAAAAAGATACTTGAATCATTTGGCGGCAAGGCAGTCTGTTATATCGCAGAGCCTGATGTTGCGGGAGCTGCAAAAGAGAGAGGTGTCACAAGAGCTATTGTCAGTATGGAGAAAGCCTGTGAGCTTGAAGGTCCGGTTATATTTGCAATAGGAAACGCACCTACGGCACTTATAAGAATCAAGGAGCTTACAGAGGAAGGAAAATTAAATCCAGCCCTTGTTATCGGAGTTCCGGTTGGATTTGTAAACGTGGTGGAATCTAAGGAAATGATACTTGAAACTGATATTCCGTATATTGTTGCAAGAGGAAATAAAGGTGGCAGTAATGTTGCCGCCGCTATCTGCAATGCACTTTTGTATAAGCTTAGGAGATGAAAAAATTGAGAATGATTGACAAAAACAATACAGGCACGCTCTCGCTGCGATAAAAACGTAGCGGTACTAAATTCGCAAAGCAAGCTTTGCTCATATAAGTGCCGACGTTTTTATAGCGCCTGAGTATGTTTTTGTTAATCATTCTCAAGATAATAGTTTAAGAAGAGTTTCACAGGCTTTTGATGTAGAGGAAGCATTAATTTAGGGAAGGGGGGTGTTGTATGGAAAAAAAGGAACTGCGTAAAGGATATACAACAGGGACCTGTGCAGCAATAGCTGCAAAGGCGGCAGTGAAAATGATATTTACAGGTGAAAAAGTATATCGAGAATCAGTGCTTACCCCAAAAGGAATCACGATTACAACAGATATACAGGATATATCATTTACAGAAAATTCTGCCAGATGTGCTGTTGTAAAAGACGGTGGGGATGACCCGGATGTTACAACCGGTGCATTTATTTATGCTGAGGTTATTCTTTGTGAAGGTAGTGATATTGTGATAGACGGCGGAGAGGGCGTCGGCAGAGTTACAAAACCGGGACTCTGGCAGGCTGTAGGAGAAGCCGCCATCAATAAAGTTCCAAGACAGATGATAAGAGATGCTGTCAAAAGAGAGACCTTGAAGCATGGTTATAATGGAGGCATAAAGATAGTTATAAGTGTGCCTGAGGGTGAAAAACTTGCTAAGAAAACCTTTAATCCAAGACTTGGAATTGTGGGTGGCATCTCAATACTTGGCACAAGCGGAATCGTTGAGCCGATGAGTGAACAGGCACTAATTGATACTATTCATGTGGAGATAGATGTCAGACTTGCCAACGATGGAGAATATATAATGATGGCACCGGGAAATTATGGTGTTGATTTTATAAGAGAGACTTATAATGCAGACTTAAACCGTGCAGTCAAGTGCAGTAACTTTGTAGGGGAAGCTCTTGATTATGCAAAATATGCAGGTGCAAAAGGAATCCTTCTGATTGGTCATATTGGAAAATTTGTAAAGCTTGCAGGCGGCATAATGAATACCCACAGCCACAATGCTGACAGCAGAATGGAGATTATCGCTGCCAATGCCTCTATGGTGACAGATGATATCAGTGTCATAAGAAATATTATGGGATGCGTTACAACAGACGAGGCAATTCGTTACTGTAAAGAAGCAGGAATACTTGAAGCTGTTATGAAAAGGATAGTTGATAAAGCTGTATTTTATACTTCTGCGAGAGTGCAGAATGAAATTGAGATAGGCATGGTTATTTTTTCAAACGAGCATGGGATTCTTGGGCAGAGTGAGAAAGTGGATGAATTGTTTGAGAGGATGGGAAGGTAGAGAGGGGGATTTGATGTTCGTATTTCCTACGGCGACCCGCTCTCGCTTATCTTCGGAAATCGAAGCATCAAATCCCCTGAGTTTACTTTGGTGATGTAAAAGAGAATTAGGATGTAATGAAGTGGAAAAATTTATTTTGGTGAAGCAAAAAGAAAAGTAAGGGTAGGAGAAAAAGTGAAATTAATAAATGTCAGGAATGGAGGATGAATATGGAAGTAAGCTTGATTGGAATTGGAATGGGTGTTGAAGATAATCTGACTGTGGAGGCTCTGAATACCATTAAAGAGGCTGATGTTCTTATTGGTGCTTCAAGAATGACAAGAAATTTTGCGGAGGGTAAGAAGGAGTTCAATGCTTACAGGGCAGAGGATATTAAGAAGATTATAGAGGAGCAGAATGAGGACTGTAAGATTGCCGTTCTTATGTCGGGGGATGTTGGATTTTTTAGTGGTGCTAAAAAGCTTTTGGAGATAATTGGAAATGAAGTCAGAGTGATTCCAGGGATATCTTCTGTTGTATATCTGTGTGCGAAGCTGCATACCTCATGGCAGGATGTGAAACTTTTGAGCCTTCATGGGCTTGATACTAATATTGTCGGATATGTAAAAAGATATAAAAAGGTCTTTGCCCTTTTAAGTGGCAGGGAGCAGATTATAAATATGCTTAATAAACTGGTGTCCTATAATATGGACAGCATAAAGCTGCATATAGGACAGAGACTTTCTTATGAGGATGAAAATATTATCTCAGGAACAGTAAGTGAGATACTTGAGAATAAAACAGATGAGCTAGATGAACTTGCAGTTGTTTTGTTTGAAAATGATAATCCTGTGGACAGAAGATTTGGTGTTATAGAGGATGAGGAATTTATAAGAGGAAAAGTTCCTATGACAAAAAGTGAAATCAGAAATCTGAGTATAGCCAAACTGAATTTATCAGATGATTCTGTGCTTTATGATATCGGAGCAGGAACGGGTTCTGTTTCGATAGAGGCATCCATGAAACTGCTTGATGGAAAAGTATATGCCATTGAGAGAAAGAAAGAAGCTGTTGAACTTATCAATAAAAATAAACTTAAATTTGCAGCTGATAATGTAGAGGTTATAGAAGGACTTGCACCTTCAGCACTGGAAGAACTTGAGCCTCCAACACATGCTTTTATAGGAGGTAGTGCGGGAAATATGGAGCAGATAATAGAGGCTGTATGGAATAAAAATGCTGAGGCGATTATCGTGGTGAATGCTATTGCACTCAATACAGTTTCGGAGGTTATGAATATAATTGAGGAGAAAAAAATCAAAGCTGATATCACACTTATGCAGATTTCAAAAAATAATGAGCTTGGTAAATATCAGATGATGATGGGGCTTAATCCGGTTTATATATTTAAATTGAAAAATGATTATTGTAAAGTTATGCGTTAATGATTAAATATTTGAGACTGCAGATTTAGAAATTAAAGATGTATTTAGAAGTCGGTGTACTGGATTTTATATGTGAAAGAAGGTGTTTAAATTGAGCAGATGTCCGAGAGTGATGATAAGTGCATATGCAAGTGGAAGTGGAAAGACAACAGTTACCTGTGGTATTTTGCAGGCACTCAAAAACAGAGGAGTTGATGTGGCTGCGTGTAAGTGCGGTCCGGATTATATTGACCCAATGTTCCATAAAAGCGCCATAGGTATTTTTTCAAAAAATATAGACCTTTTCTTTGAACAGCAGGAACAGTGTATATCTCTTTTTAAGAAACATGCAAAAGGAAGAGATATTGTTGTGACGGAAGGTGTTATGGGATATTATGACGGCTTGTCTATGACAAGTGACACTGCAAGCTCATATGATGTTGCAAGGACTCTTAAAATGCCTGTGATTCTTGTTTTAAATGCGAAGGGAATGGCACTTTCTGTGATAGCGGTATTGAAGGGAATGATTGAGTATAGAGATAATTCAAATATACAGGGTGTAATCTTAAATAATGTCTCCAAAATGGTATTTGACTCGATTGCACCTGTTATAGAATCAGAGCTTGGGATAAAGGCACTTGGATATCTGCCGCATGATGAAGATATCACAATAGACAGCAGACATCTTGGTCTTGTGACACCGGAAAATATTGCTGATATAAAGAACAGACTGGAAAAGCTTTCAGAAACCGTAGAGGAAACCATAGATATCTATGAGATTCTAAGGATTGCAAATACGGCACCAGAGTTAGAGAACGATGATAAGTATAATTATCAGATTGAAGCTGATATTGAGAAATATAAACAGACTTTGCAGGAAAAGCACTTTAGTCCAAGAATTGCAGTTGCGATGGATGAGGCATTCTGCTTTTATTATCAGGATAATCTTGATATATTACAGGAATTTGGATGTACTCTTGTACCATTTAGCCCGCTGAGAGATAAAAAACTTCCTGAAAATATAGATGGCATGATACTGGGGGGAGGATATCCTGAACTTTATGCTGAGGAATTAAGCAGAAATGAAAGTATGCTTGACAGTATAAAAGCTGCACTTGAAGATAATCTGCCGTGCCATGCGGAATGTGGTGGATATATGTATCTTCATAATACCATGGAGGACAGACAAAAGAAAAAGTTCAACATGGTTGGATTTGTGGAGGAGGACACATTTAAGTGTGACAGATTAGTCCGTTTTGGGTATGTAACTTTATCTTCAAATGAAGCTAATGATTTTATTCTGCTGGGAGAGGAGATAAAATCACACGAGTTTCATTATTGGGACTCTACCAATAATGGGACAGTGGTAAGGGCGGTAAAACCCAGCGGTAAAAGAGAATGGAAATGTTGTCATCAGAAGAAAAATACATTTATGGGATACCCTCATTTGTTTTACTATTCAAATCCACAGTTTGTCAGACGTTTTGTGGATAAGTGTGTAAATTACAGAGAAAGAAGTTGATAAATATGATGTATGTTGTAACCGGCGGAAGCGGAAGTGGAAAAAGTGCATATGCAGAAGATTTAATTATGAAACTTAAAGCTGACAGTCAGGATTCACAGCTTATATATCTTGCGACTATGATGCCTTATGGAGAAGAGACGCAGAAAAAGATAGAGAGACATAAAAAGCTCAGAGCAGGTAAGGGTTTTAAGACAGTGGAGTGTTTTGGAGAACTTAAAAAACTTACCTGGAATGAGAATGATATTGTACTTCTGGAGTGTATGTCAAATCTGCTGGCAGATGAGATTTATGAAGTTAAAAGCAAATCTCCTGTGGATGAGATAATGGCTGGTATCAGATGTATATGTGATAGAGCAAAGCATCTTGTGGTTGTGACAAACGAAGTGTTTTCTGACGGTGTAAGGTATGATGATGAAACTCTAAGGTATATAGAACTTCTTGCAGGGATAAACTGCAGTATGGCTGAGCTTGCAGATGAAGTTACAGAAGTCGTATGTGGTATTCCGGTAAGAATAAAATGAAAAGAGGGATAATATGGATGCATTTATTATAGCATTTTCAATGTATAGCAAGATTCCTATGCCTAGAAGAGAATGGACAAGCAAAGGAATGAAATACGCCATATGTTTCTTTCCTGTGGTTGGAATGGTTATAGGTCTTATAGTGGAACTTCT
>JAFPDA010000122.1 GCA_017425575.1 Lachnospiraceae bacterium
GACAGAACACATGGTGAATTTTATCTTGGAGTCTGCGGTCCGGTAAGGACAGGTAAATCAACATTTATAAAGAGATTTATGGAGCTTATGGTGTTGCCGGATATTTTGGATGAAAATGACAGGGAAAGAGCAGTTGACGAGATTCCACAGTCATCAGGTGGCAAGACCATAATGACAACAGAGCCAAAGTTTATTCCCAAAGAGGCGGCTTCGGTGAGTCTTCAGGATGGAAGAAAGGTAAGTGTAAGGCTTATTGATTGTGTAGGTTACATAGTTCAGGGTGCGACTGGCATTATGGAGGATGGCAGTGAGAGAATGGTCATGACTCCGTGGTCTGACAGTCCGATGCCATTTACTCAGGCTGCCGAGTATGGAACGAGAAAAGTTATACATGACCATTCGACGCTTGGGATAGTTATTACTACCGATGGAAGCTTTGGTGAACTTGGCAGGGAAGCTTATATTCAGCCGGAAGAACGAACTATTATGGAACTTAAATCCATCGGCAAACCGTTTGTTGTAATTGTAAATTCATCAAAGCCGTATGGAGCACAGGCTAAAGAGGTAGTTGAACAGATTTCTGACAAATATGATGTTGAAGCGGTTTCACTGAATTGTAACCAGCTTAGAACAGAGGATATACAGGATATATTTGAAAGGCTTTTGTCCTCATTTCCTATAAGCCAGCTAGCCTTTTATATGCCCAAATGGGTAGAGATGCTTCCTGTTGCACACTGGCTCAAGCAGGAGCTTTTAAAGAACGTAAAGAATATAATGTCAAAACTTATCCTTATAAAAGATGTGACAGCTGATAATCTGTCAGTTGAAAGTGAATACATAAAACAGTTTAAGACAGAACATATTGGAATGGAAAATGGGGAGATAAGGATACAGACTGTATTTGATGACAGTCTTTATTACCGCATACTCAGTGAGCTTGTTGGTGCTGAAATTGACGGTGAATACCAGCTTATACATCTGCTTAAGGAATATGTTAATAAAAAGTCTGAGTTAGATAAACTTTCTGAAGCGTGGAATCAGGTCAGGGGTAAAGGTTATGGAGTTATAATTCCGTCAGTTGATGAGATAACTATTGAGGAGCCTGAGATAATACATCATGGAAGCAAGTATGGTGTAAAACTCAGGGCATCAAGTCCTTCTGTTCATCTTATACAGGCAAATATTGAGACTGAGATAGCGCCGATAGTGGGAAGTGAGCAGCAGGCAAAGGATCTTATAGAATATATATCTGGAAAAGACAATGAAAGTGGTATATGGGACACCAATATATTTGGAAAGACCGTGAGACAGCTTGTGGAGGAGGGAATGGAGAGTAAGGTTTCAAGACTTACAGATGAGAGTCAGATAAAACTTCAGGAGACTATACAGAAAGTTGTAAATGACAGTAATGGAGGTCTTGTATGTATAATTATATAGCTTGACATTTGGAAATAATTGTGCTAAAAATTAAGTTATGTTAAAAGCGAGGAACAGAGTAGTAGGTATCTGGAAGATTTCAGAGAGAGACTGGCAGGTGAAAAGTCTTATTGGAGAGATGCTGAACCAGACTGGGAGCTGCGAAATGATGAATTTCGACGGAAGGTCACCGTTATCATAGACATGTAAGTGATAGCTTGCAATTGAGAGAAAATGTTATTTTCTGAATTTAGGTGGTACCGCGGAATATTCGCCCTAAGATTTAATAGTCTTAGGGCTTTTTTATTGTATTACCTAAATGATTGCAATATTAAACAAATTATGGAGGATAAATATGAAAGTATCAGCTTTAGTAGGACAGAGATTTAAAGAGAGACCGGCAGATTGTGTTATCGACAGCCATGCACTTATGGTTCGTGGTGGTTATATGAAATATGTGGGAAATGGTATTTATTCAGAGTTTCCTACACTTCGCAGAGTCACAGCAAAGATTGAGAATATTATCCGTAAAGAGATGAATGCTATCGATGGACAGGAAGTGCTTTTTCCAGTCGTAATGCCGGCAGATTTATGGGAAGAGTCTGGAAGATATGAGAGCGTTGGAAGCGAGCTTGTTCGTTTTTCTGACAGGAGCAATTCTAAGCTTGTGCTTGGTATGACTCATGAGGAGGCTGCTGTTCAGCTTGTAAGAGAGTATGCACAGTCATATACTAAATATCCATTTATGATATACCAGATTCAGCGTAAATTCAGAGATGAGGCAAGACCTAGAGCAGGTATGATAAGAGTTCGTGAATTTACAATGAAGGATGCGTATTCATTCCATACATCGCAGGAGGATTTGGAGAAATACTATGATGTATGTTATCAGGCATACAACCGTATTTTCCAGAAGGCCGGTGTTCCAGAGGTTGTTACAGTTGCTTCTGATTCAGGTATGATGGGCGGAAGCGTATCGCATGAGTACATGCTTCTTACTCCTGTTGGAGAGGATTCAATCGTAATGTGTGAGGAATGTGATTACCGTTCAAATATGGAAGCAGCAGAGAATAAGATGACAAATGAAGCCAAGGGCGATAAGGCTGAACTTCAGTGTGTTGAGACACCTGACTGCAAGACTATTGAGGATGTATGTAACTTCCTTAAGAGCAGTGTTGAGACATCATGTAAGGCTGTTGTTTACCAGAAAGTTTCAGACGGTAAATTTGTAGTTGCATTTGTTCGCGGTGATTATGAGGTAAATGATACAAAACTCCGCAACCTTGTAGGAGAAGACATTTATACAGCAGAGATTACAGCAGAGGATTGTCTTGTTGCCGGTTATATCGGACCTTATGGTATATCTGAGGAGGCAGAGGTTTATATCGATGTCACACTTAAGGGAATAGATAATCTTGTTGCAGGAGCAAATAAAGAAGGATATCACTATACAGGTCTTAATCTTGAGAGAGAGCTTGGAGAGGTAAATTATGTAGATATCTCAAAGATTCAGGAAGGTGGAATCTGCCCTTGCTGTGGAAAGAAAGCTATAACTATCAAGAGAGGTATCGAGGTTGGAAATATATTCCAGCTTGGAACAAAATATACAAAGACAATGAACATGCAGTACACAGATGAGAATGGTGAGAGCCAGTATCCTATCATGGGATGCTATGGTATTGGTGTTGGCCGTCTTGCAGCTTCTGTATGTGAGGCACACCATGATGAGTATGGTCCAATCTGGCCAATCTCAATAGCACCTTGGGAGGTTGAACTCTGCTGCCTGAGAGCTGATGATGAGGAGACAAAGGCAGTTGCAGACAAGCTTTACAAAGATATGCAGAGTGCAGACATTGAAGTTATCTATGATGACAGAGATGTGCGTCCGGGTGCAATGTTCTCAGATGCAGACCTTATAGGAGCACCTATAAGAGTTGTTGTAAGTCCTCGTAACTTAAAAGAATCTTCAGTTGAGATTACAACAAGAGACAAGTCTGTAAAAGCTATGGTTCCGGTAGATGAAGCGTTTGAGTATGTAAAAGAGCTTAAAGCTAAGATGTTTGCAGATATCGAGGCAAAGGTTGAAGCGTATAAATAAGAGGCTTAAGTGACGCATGAAATGACATAAGTTTCCTGCTCGTGACCGGCTCGCGCCTCGGAGAACATACGTAACAGCACATAAAATGGTAAAATACACCATTTAAGTGCTGACGATGTTCAACGTCACTCGCCAGGTAAACTTATGCTCATTTCATGCTGTGTATTGTTGAATATAGTTTTTGTTTGATTTCATACTATTAATAAATAATGTTTGAGATGATTTGTATCATGAGTGAAAAAGTTTACTTTTGACATTCGCATCATAATATCAGTATTAACAAAATACTTTGTATAAATATGGTTAAATTAAGTATTAAGTGGTGTTAGTGATAAATAGTAGGTAGGAAACTTATGTCATTTCCTACGTCACTTATATATGAAAGGTAAATCCATGATAGCTATATATGCAAGGATATCCAAATCAGATACAGGCAGCAGTATCGAAAACCAGATAGGCATTGTGAAAAATTATCTCAGCAGTGAGGAAATTATGGCAGACGATATAAAGATTTTTATTGATGATGGTTACAGCGGAAGATGCAGCTGCAGACCGGCTTTTGTAAAAATGCTTGCAGGCGTTGCAACTGGTGAGATAAAGGTTATAGCAGTAAAAGATTTTTCGAGGTTTGGAAGAAATCATCTGTTTGTGTCTGAGCTGACAGAGGTAGTATTTAAAAGACTGAATGTGAGATTTATATCGGTAGCAGATACATATGACAGTTATAAAAGCAATGATGAAATGCTTATGGCATTCAGGAGTATTTTTAATGAATATTATTGTGTGGATGTATCAAATAAGATAAAAAGTGTGCTGTATTCTAAGAATGTGAGTGGGGATTATGCAATATCAAAGACGGTTTATGGCTATAAAAATGCTTATACAGAGATAGATGCAGAGGAGGCAGAGATAATAAAGGCGGCATTTTGTCTTGTGGCAGACGGAAACAGTTATAGTGAGACGTCAAGAAAGCTGAATGATATATACAGAGATAAAAAATGTAACTGGCAGGCTTCAGATATTTTGAGAATTATTAAAAATCCGGAATACACTGGAAGTCATGTATGGAATAAATACAGCTCAGTTTCGTATCTGAATAAAAGAGGTCTGGTAAATGACAGAAATTTATGGAAAATTGATTCAGATGTCCATGAGGCTATAGTGTCAGAAGAATTGTATCAAAAAGCAAATCAGAATAGTACAAAGATAAAATCATCTCTTAAGTCGGAGCGTCATATATTTAGCGGGCTGACAAAGTGTATGAAATGCAGATACGCATTATCGATGGATAAAAGGAAAATGGGGTGGCTTGTATGTACAAAATGTGCAGAAAGAGAGCAAAAAATCATAAAAATTGATGATTTATATAATATTTGTATTGGCAGTATTAAACAGGAATTTATTAAAAAGGGCATCACTTTTAATTATGATTTTGAAAATGATACTCAAACTGATAAAAGGAATTTTCTGAATAATTTTATAAAGACAATATATGCATGGGCAGATAAAAAAATAGAGATATATTGGAAGTTTGGTGAAGAATAGTTACTGTACACAAGTAGGTGATTTCGGAACCGAAATTACCGTAAGAAAGTCTTTCAGCTTCGGATTTTGACCATTTGGAATGCTACAGAAGAGATTGTGTTGATTGGACAAATATCTTATTTATGCTATAATATTATCAAGGAAAGTCCATGACAGGGGTGGTAGCCTCCCAACTTTAACCAGCTTGCTGGAATACATAAGACGGGAGGTGGTGCAATGAGTACATACGAAGTTTTAACATTGCTGTTTCTTGGTGGTACATTCTTAATTGCATTGCTGAACTATTTAGATAATAGAAACCAGCGTAAATAAAAATATGCCTAACCTGTCTGCAAACAGGTTAGGCTATGCTCTTTAATAGGGCATTAAAAACAGCTTGGGAGCATCCACCTTTGGAATGGATTTTCCGAACAGAGAGACACTTGTTCGAGCAAGTGTCTTTCTTTATGAATATATTATCACTCTAAAGTAGGTATGTCAATTACAAAAGGGGAATGCAGGAGCAGATTTGTTTTTTGGAAGAAAAGAAAGGGGTGACATCGCTTGATTCTCATGCATAGATTATGCGTTGTCTTTTTTTTGGTTATCTACTGCATAAAAATGTGTAAATACACATAAAATAGTAATGGATATTGATGAAATAAACATTGGATGATATAATGTCATTACTAAAAAATGTGTCAATACACAAAAATAAGGAGCGATACTGTGGAAATTAAGAGAAATGAATACCTTGAACAGTTAAAGATACGAAAAGATAATGGGATGATAAAGATTATCACTGGAATCAGGAGATGCGGAAAATCATTCCTGTTATTTGTATTGTTGAAGAAATATTTATTGGAGAGTGGTGTTGATAATGACCATATCATTGAGATTGCCTTAGATGGTATTGAAAATGAGGAGCTGAGAGATCCGAAAAAGTGTTATCAGTATATCAAGGACGCAATGAAAGATGAACAGAAGTATTATTTGCTTTTAGATGAAGTACAGTTTATGCCACGATTTGAGGAAGTGCTGAACAGCTTGCTTCGGATTAGCAATATTGATGTATATGTGACCGGAAGCAACTCAAAATTTTTATCCAGTGATATTGTAACTGAATTTAGAGGCAGAGGAGATGAGATAAGAATTTATCCGTTATCTTTTGCAGAGTTCTATAATGCTTATGAGGGAGATTATGATGATGCCTGGGAGGAGTATATGATATATGGTGGGTTACCACAGGTGGCACAATTTTCTGTGGAACGCCAGAAGGCTGAATATCTTAAAAATATTTTTACCAATGTCTATATCAAGGATGTGGTAGAGAGAAATAAGCTTCAAAATGTTGACGAAATTGGAACTTTGGTAGATATTCTTGCTTCTGCCATAGGAGCACCTACCAATCCAACTAAAATATCAAATACTTTTAAAAGTGAACGAGGTATCAATTATAGTAATAAAACTATATCTAACCATATTGATTATTTGGCAGAGGCTTTTTTGATTTCTAAAGCGGAACGGTATGATATTAAGGGAAGAAAATATGTGGGTGCTAACTTAAAATATTATTTTACAGATGTGGGACTTAGAAATGCCAGATTGAATTTCAGACAGCAGGAACCTACTCATATTATGGAAAATATCGTTTATAATGAGCTACTTATCAGAGGTTATAATGTGGATGTTGGTATCGTGGAAGTGTATGCAAAAAATGATGAAGGAAAAACGACTCGTAAGCAGTTTGAAGTTGATTTTGTAGTCAATCAGGGAAGTCAGAGATATTATATTCAGGTAGCCTATGACATGACTTCTGAGGAAAAGCAGATGCAGGAACTTAATTCATTTAGAAATATACCTGATTCATTTAAGAAGATTGTTATAGTAAATGGGACGAAAAAACCTTGGAGAAATGAGGAAGGTTTTGTAATCATGGGCATGAAATATTTTTTGCTCAATGTGAATAGTTTGGAGTTTTAGTCCAAAATAAGATTACAAAGCAACGTTCCACGAGGATGTGCACTCGCGCGAGAAGAGATATACAGTAAAAAAATAGAGATATATTGGAAGTTTGGTGAATAATATAAACAGAAATAATATTTTTAGGAGAAAA
>JAFPDA010000123.1 GCA_017425575.1 Lachnospiraceae bacterium
TATGGATGCATTTATTATAGCATTTTCAATGTATAGCAAGATTCCTATGCCTAGAAGAGAATGGACAAGCAAAGGAATGAAATACGCCATATGTTTCTTTCCTGTGGTTGGAATGGTTATAGGTCTTATAGTGGAACTTCTTGGTTGGCTTTTGTGTAAGCTTGAATGGAAAGGAATATTTTACCCGTGTTTTATGACAATTCTTCCAATATTTATAACAGGCGGAATACATATGGACGGTTTTTTGGACACCATGGATGGAATAAGCTCTTATCAGACAAAGGAGAGACGGCTTGAGATACTGAAAGATTCAAACTCAGGGGCATTTGCAATTATAGGCGGTATCATATATATGATATTGTCCATCGGTGCATGGAGTGAACTTTCAGTAAAATCTATTCCTGTAATTGCATGTTCATATTGTCTTTCAAGAGCGATAAGCGGTTTTTGTCTGGTTAATTTTAGACAGGCAAGAAAGAAAGGACTGGCTGCAACCTTTAATGATGGGGCTGATAAAAAGACAGTTTCGATAGTTATGGTAATCTTGGGGATACTTGACATAGCACTGGCATTTATAATAAATCCTGCCGGTGCGCTGGTACTTATCATTTCGGCTGTTATAACAGTGGCTTTTCATTACTATAACTGTATGAAAAATTTTGGTGGAATTACAGGAGACCTTGCAGGATTTTTTTTACAGGTTTTTGAACTTGCAGTAGTTGCAGGCTGTATGATTTGTGAGAAAGCAGGGGTTATGTAGGAAATATAAAGAGAAGAGGAAGTGGTATATATGATACTTGTAATAGGTGGTGCATTTCAGGGACAGGAGGATTTTGCTGTTGAAAAGTTAAATGTTTCTAAGGATAAGATATTTACTGACTTTCATAAAACAGTTGAAATCTGGCTTGAAAATAAAGCTGATATAGAAGAAGAGATAACTAAACTTATTAACGCTGATTATGAAGTGATAACCAGCGATGAAGTAGGTCTTGGAATTGTCCCGCTGGACAGAAAAGTCAGAGAGTGGAGAGAGGCAACAGGACGTGCACTGTGCCGTATTGCAGCGGAGGCTGATGAAGTTTACAGGGTAAGCTGTGGCATAGGGATGAAAATAAAATAACCTTGTTGAACCGTTCAACAAGGTTACTAAAAAACAGAAGCAAAGAGATTCCGAGAGAACATAAAGTAATAAAGGGGGAGAAATGGATGTTATATTACAGTATATTAGCCTGTCTGATTGGTTTTATATTAGATTTGATTATAGGAGATCCAAGATGGATATATCATCCGGTTCGCCTCATAGGAAAATTGATAGAAGTTACAGAAAGGCTTCTTAGAAAAATATTTCCGGATACGGAAAAAGGACTTCTTGTGGCAGGTGGTTTTCTGGTTCTTATAGTGTCTGGGATAAGTACGGGGATAATCTTCTGTCTGGTATATTTTTCGTACAGGGCAAATATATATGCAGGAATTGCAGTTGAAAGTATACTCTCATATTTTATTCTGGCAACAAAGTCACTAAAGGTTGAGAGTATGAAGGTATATGAAAAACTTAAGGAGAAAGACCTTGAGGGCAGCCGTTATGCAGTCTCTATGATAGTAGGAAGAGATACAGCCTCTCTTGATGAGAAAGGAGTTACAAAGGCAGCCGTGGAGACGGTTGCAGAGAATTTATCCGATGGAGTTATAGCTCCTATGATTTTTCTGCTGATTGGCGGAAGCGTGTTTGGAACTTTTTATAAAGCCATAAATACAATGGATTCCATGGTTGGATATAAAAATGACAAGTATATTTATTTTGGAAGGGCAGCCGCCAAAATGGATGATTTCGTAAACTTTATACCAGCAAGGATTTCGGCAGTTATGCTTATACTTGGAAGCGGTATATGTGGAAAAGATATAAAGAATGCTGTAAAGATATTCAGAAGAGACCGCTATAATCACTCAAGTCCAAATTCAGCACAGACTGAGAGCGTATGTGCCGGAGCTTTGAGGATACGTCTTGCAGGGGATGCATTTTATTTTGGAAAACTTGTAAAAAAACCATATATTGGTGATGATCTTTCTGCAGTTACCCCTGAGAATATCAAGGATGTAAACCAGATGATGTATGCCTCCGCGATACTTACAATGCTTATATTTGGAGGTTTATTCACGGCAGTTTATAGTGTTTTTGGGAGGATAATATGAAAAATGTACACGGTGGAGATATATATTCATACAAACAGGAGATGCTTGATTTTTCTGCCAATATAAGCCCTCTGGGAATACATCCGGAGATTATGGAGGCGGCAAAAAATGCACTCTCAGATATGGATCATTATCCTGATGTCTTTTGCAGGAGGCTCAGAAATAAAATTGCTGAGAAAGAGAAAGTGCCAAAGGATAATATAATCTGCGGCAATGGGGCGGCTGAGATAGTATATAATCTCGTAACCGCATTAAGACCCAAGAAGGCATTTTTTTTAGCTCCGACTTTTGCAGAGTATGAGCAGGCCTGTGAGATATTTGTGCGGGATAAAGAATATTTTTATCTAAAAGAAGATAAAGATTTTGAGCTTGACGATAGTATCTGTGAGGATATAACAGAGGACATGGATATTATGTTTTTGTGTAATCCAAACAATCCTACGGGAAAGCTTATCTCAAAGGAATTACTTGTAAAGATACTTGACAGATGTGTTGAAAATAATGTTTTTCTTGTGGTCGATGAATGTTTTCTGGAATTTACAGATAAGGAAAAAGATATAACAATGATCCCTTATACACAAAAATATTCAAATCTCTGTATACTAAAGGCGTTTACTAAAATGTACGCTATGCCGGGACTTCGTCTTGGATATGGTATCTGTTCAGATATAGAGCTGCTTGGAAAAATGTATATGTCAAGACAGCCCTGGAGTGTATCGGTTGTTGCAGAGGCGGCAGGAATAGCGGCGCTTGAACTTAGAGAACTTCCGCAAAAGACAGTTAAGTTTGTGGAGGAGGAAAGAAATTTTCTGATAAGCGAACTTGAGAAGAGAGGGATAAAAGTCTTCGAGGGAGAAGCTAATTATCTTCTGATAAAGAGCAGAGAAAATCTTGTGGATGCGTTATTGGAAAAATCCATAATGGTAAGAAACTGTGGTAATTATAGGGGACTTGGCACAGAGTTTATAAGAATTGCAGTAAGAAAACATGATGAAAATCAAAGGCTTCTTGATGGAATTGACAGTGTCAGAGGATAATGTCCTCTCGGAATTTCTCCTGCACTTGATTTTGTGGCTGATTTTCCGCCAGTTGCACACAAATTTAATCAACGTACGTTCCACGTACGCTTCATAAATTTGTGCGAAGCTGACAATAAATCATCTCACAAAATCAAGCACCAAGAAACTTCGAAAGAACATAATAAGAAAGGCGGTAGTGATATGGCAAAAGCAATTATGGTTCAGGGAACAATGTCGAATGCAGGCAAAAGTCTTCTTGTAGCAGGACTTTGTCGTGTTTTTAAACAGGATGGATATAAAGTAGCACCATTTAAATCTCAGAATATGGCACTTAATTCATTTATAACAGAGGATGGTCTTGAGATGGGAAGAGCACAGGTGGTTCAGGCAGAGGCGGCAGGACTTGCACCAAGTGTAGAGATGAATCCTATACTTTTAAAGCCGACAAATGATACAGGCTCACAGGTTATTGTAAACGGTGAGGTTGTGGGAACAATGTCGGCAAGAGATTATTATGCCTGCAAGAAAAAGTTTGTTCCTGATATAATGAAAGCATTTGAAAAACTTTCAGCGGAAAATGATATTATTGTTATAGAGGGGGCAGGTTCACCTGCGGAGATAAACCTTAAGGAAGATGATATCGTAAATATGGGAATGGCTAAGATGGCAAAGGCACCGGTTTTACTTGCCGGAGATATAGACAGGGGAGGAGTTTTTGCACAGCTTATCGGAACGGTAATGCTTCTTGATGAGGATGAGAAAGATTATGTGAAAGGACTTATTGTAAATAAGTTCAGAGGTGACAAAACCATACTTGCTCCCGGAATAGAGCAGCTTGAAGAAAAATCAGGAAAAAAAGTGGTCGGCGTAATGCCATATGTGCATGTGGATATTGATGATGAAGATTCACTTACCGAGAGATTTAAAAAGAAGGATACAGTAGGTGATGTTGATATTGTGGTTATAAGAACACCAAGAATATCAAACTTTACTGATTTTAATGTTCTGGAATGTATAGATGGTGTAAGTGTAAGATATGTAAACAGAGTTGCTGATATTGGCAATCCGGATATTATCATGCTTCCGGGTACTAAAAATACCATAGATGATTTATTGTGGATAAGAGAGAGTGGAATTGAGGCAAAAATCAAACAGCATGCCGCAGCAGGAAAGATAGTTTTTGGAATATGCGGTGGTTATCAGATGCTTGGAGAGATTATAATAGATCCTGAAGGTCAGGAGCACAAGGGAGAGTTTAAAGGTATAGGCTTACTTCCAACTAAGACAGTTTTTATGCCTGGCAAAACCAGAACAAGGGCAAAAGGTGTATTTAAAAATATAGGCGGAAAACTTGCAGAACTTGAAGGCCAGACATTTGAAGGCTACGAGATACATATGGGTATATCTGAAATCATTCCGTCCGAAAAAGAACTTTCATATATGAATGAACTGACCGTTGAGGGTGAGAGTAAACTCGACGGGCTGAATGTTGGAAATGTTTATGGATCTTATGTCCACGGCATATTTGATTATGACAATGTAGCAGGCACGATGGTAGCCGCCGTTCTCAAAGACAAAGGTATTGAGCCGGGAGAAACTGAGAAATTTGATATGGCGCAGTATAAAGAAAAGCAGTATGATATGCTTGCAGATGCTGTGAGAGAAAATCTTGATATGAAAGAGATATATGAGATTTTAAATAAAGGGATTTAAAAGAGGAGATTAATATGACAAACAGACCAAGAAGACTTAGAACATCAGAGGTAGTAAGAGGAATGGTTAGGGAGACAAGGGTGTCAAAGGACAGCCTTGTATATCCTTTTTTTGTAGTTGAAGGAAATGGCATTAAAGAAGAGATAGAGACAATGCCGGGACAGTACAGATACAGTATAGATAAGCTTTCTGAATTATTTGACAGCTTAAAGGAAAGCGGAGTATTTAAAGTGCTTATATTTGGTGTTCCGGAGCATAAGGATGAGATTGGCAGCAGTGCCTGGGATGAAGATGGAATTGTTCAGAGGGCTGTGCGTTATCTGAAAAAAGATTATCCGGAATTTTATATTATAACAGATGTATGTATGTGTGAGTATACATCACATGGACATTGTGGAATACTCTGTGGTGAATATGTGGACAATGATAAGACACTTGAGGTTCTTGCAAAGACAGCGCTTTCACATGTAAAGGCAGGGGCTGATATGGTGGCACCTTCTGACATGATGGATGGAAGAATTGCGGCTATAAGACAGGTGCTTGATGAAAATGGTTATGTAAATACACCTATAATGTCATACTCTGTCAAATATGCTTCAGCATTTTATGGTCCATTTAGGGATGCGGCAGGTTCAGCACCTTCATTTGGTGACAGAAAGAGTTATCAGATGGATTTCCACAATTCAAGAGAGGCTATGATTGAGGCAGAGCTTGATGTCATGGAAGGTGCAGATATACTTATGGTTAAACCGGGAATGGCTTATCTTGATATACTTGTAAAACTGAAAGAGCGCTTTGATAAGCCGGTGGCGCTTTACAGTGTAAGTGGTGAGTATTCTATGATAAAGGCGGCGGCACAGGCTGGATATATTGACGAAATGAAAGTTGTAGGAGAGAGTGCAGTCTGTATGTTCAGGGCAGGCGCAGATATACTGATTACATATTATGCGATGGAGATTGCAGAACTTATTACAGAAGGGAGCATAGGCTGATGAATATAGAAAAAAGCAAGGAACTTTTTGAGCGTGCCGTAAAGGTTATACCGGGTGGAGTTAATTCTCCTGTAAGAGCTTTTGCACCTGTAGGAGGACAGCCAAGATTTATAACAAAGGCAAAAGGAAGCTGTCTTTATGACGAGGATGGAAATGAATATATAGATTATATTGGCTCATGGGGACCCATGATAATCGGTCATAATGATGAGCGTGTATTAGCTGCCGTACAGGAGCAGATTATGAATGGACTAAGCTATGGTGCCGTAACTGCTGTTGAAGTAGAGATGGCAGAGCTTATAACAGAGATTGTGCCATGCATAGAAATGGTGAGAATGGTAAACTCTGGAACTGAGGCGGTTATGAGTGCCATAAGAGTTGCAAGAGGTTTTACAAAGAGAAATAAGATTGTTAAATTTGAGGGCTGTTATCATGGTCATGCAGATGCACTGCTTGTAAAAGCAGGTTCAGGACTTATGACTGCAGGCACACCGGGAAGTGCGGGAGTGCCTGAAGGATGTGTTAAGGATACACTTACAGCTACCTATAATGACCTTGAAAGTGTTGAGCAGCTCTTTAAGGAAAATCCGGATGAAATAGCATGTGTGATAGTAGAGCCTGTTGCGGCAAATATGGGCGTTGTCACACCAAAAGAGGGATTTTTGCAGGGACTCAGGGATATGTGTACCAAAAATGGGACACTTCTTATTTTTGACGAAGTCATAACAGGCTTCAGATTAAAGCTTGATGGAGCAAGTGGATATTTTGGAATTACACCTGACCTTGTAACTTACGGCAAGATAATAGGAGGCGGTATGCCGGTAGGTGCTTACGGTGGAAGACGTGAGGTTATGGAGACAGTTGCACCGATAGGAAATGTATATCAGGCAGGAACACTGTCAGGAAATCCGGTGGCTATGCGTGCAGGCATAACACAGCTTCAGATTCTTAGGGACAATCCTGATATCTATGACAGATTAGAGAAAAATGGAGAATTTTTCAGGGCACAGTTAAGGGAGATTCTTGTAAAACACAACTTGCCATATAAGGTAAATGGAATAGGCTCACTGACATGTCTTTATTTTGCAGAGGATGAGGTTGTAGATTACAAATCTGCACAGAAATCTGATACGGCGGCATATGCAGATTATTTCAGATTTATGATTGACAGAGGAAATTATCTTGGACCAAGCCAGTTTGAAGCCTGCTTTTTATCAGATGCACATACAGAAGCGCAGATTAAGAAGACACTTGCTGATATAGAGGAGTATTTTGGTTGATTGCGAAACTTGATGTTGAAGATTATAAATAGTTAACAAAAACAATGCAGGCACGCTCCCACTGACTCTTCGCAACAAGTTCTCAGAAATGGAGGATTTTATGGAAATTAACACAGGACTTATTCATATATATCACGGTGACGGAAAAGGAAAGACTACCTGTGCCACAGGACTTGCAGTACGCTGTGCCGGTGGTGGTGGAAAAGTATTGTACTATCAGTTCCTGAAAAATGGTTCTAGTGGTGAGATAAATATACTGAAAAATATTTCTAATATCACTGTCATGGAAGGTTATGAAAAGATAAAGTTCAGCTTTCTTATGACAGAAGAGGAAGAAAGAGAAACCAAAGAATATTATGGTAATAAGTTAAAAGAAATATCTGAGAAAATCTCTATTGAAGATTATCAGTTATTGGTTCTCGATGAAGTTCTTCATGCTGTTAATAAAGGCTATATTGAACTTGAAGAACTGCTTGATTTTATCAAAAACAAACCAGAGAAGTTAGAGGTCGTACTTACAGGCAGAGATCCAAAAGAGGAACTGCTTGAGATTGCTGATTATGTTACAGAGATGAAAAAGATAAAACATCCTTTTGACAGGGGAGTTGCATCAAGACATCTTATTGAAGATTAAACTTAGAGGTAACTGCGAAACTTAGTTTTAGATATTGAAGATTGTGCATGATTAACAAAAACAAGTGCAGGAGAGATTCTGAGAGGACATTACATTAGAGGAGAGTGACAGCTATGGATATGACAGAAATGATAAATAGTATTACGGATATTGATATGAATGCAGTAGAAGCTGCGAAGGCTCACTGGTTATCGATTGCAAAACCTCTTTACAGTCTTGGTAAGCTTGAGGATATCGTAATTAAGCTTGCAGGTATAAAAGGAACAAAAGATGTAAGGATAGATAAGAAGGCACTTGTTATAATGTGTGCTGACAATGGTGTCGTGGAGGAGGGGGTAACTCAGTCAGGTCAGGGAGTTACCGCAGCTGTCACAAAGAATTTTACCTGTTGTGGTACAAGTGTATGCTTTATGGCAAAAAGAGCTGGTTGTGATATATTTCCGGTAGATGTAGGAGTAGCTGTAGACATAGAAGGTGTCACAGAGAAAGAATTTAAAGTAGCTTATGGAACAAAGAATTTTGCAAAAGAGCCTGCTATGACAAGAGAGCAGGTTTTAAAGGCAATTGAGATTGGCATTTTAAAAGTAAAGTTTTTGAAAGAAGCGGGATATGATATTATTGCGACCGGGGAGATGGGTATTGGCAATACAACTACAAGCTCTGCAGTGACATCTGTGTTGCTTTCACTTCCGGTTGAAGATATGACAGGTCGTGGAGCAGGTCTTACAAGTGCCGGACTTCAAAAGAAAATAGATACAATAAAAAATGCAATAGCTTTACATAAACCTGATAAAAATGATCCGATTGATGTACTCTGCAAGGTGGGTGGTCTGGATATAGCAGGTCTTGCAGGCGTATTCTTAGGAGGAGCTATATATCATGTTCCTATAGTTGTCGATGGTTTCATATCAGGTGCAGCGGCCATCATAGCATCACGCCTGAACCCAATGGTAAAAAAATACATACTTGCCTCGCATGTATCCAAAGAACCTGCCGGTCATCTGGTCTTAAAAGAACTGGAGCTGTCTCCGGTAATCACTGCCGATATGTGTCTTGGCGAGGGAACCGGAGCAGTTGCACTTTTCCCTCTTATAGAGATGGTGCTTGATGTGTATAATGGAATGACAGTTTTTGATGAATGGAATGGCGAGGAAAAGTATGAGGTGCTGAAGTAAAAAAAGAACCAATGTCATTTATGAGTGGATTAAATGACATTGGTTCTTTTTTGGAAACAGGAATGTCATAAGTTATGTCACCGGTAAATTCAAGGTTGATTAAGTTGCAATTTGAATATATTATGATATAGGTAAGTATGTTTATAAGGAAAGAAGTCAAGGTATTGTTATGGGAATTTTTTTGAATCGTGGAAATGAAGAGTTTGATTCAGTTGTACACTCTCAAATTTATATAGATAAAACAGATATTTTGCATTTTTTTAATAAGATAATTAATACTGAACAGCGGTATGTATGTGTAAGCAGACCAAGGAGATTTGGTAAGTCTATTACAGCAAACACCATTGCTGCATATTTTGAAAAAGGATGCGATTCCAGATTTTTGTTTGAAGGAAGAAAATTATCACGATATGAGAACTGGGATTGCAATTTGAATAAATATGATGTAATACGAATTGATCTGGCAGATATTAGGGCTACTACAGAGACGGCAGAGGAGACTTTGAATCGAATTGATGAGGAAGTTGTAAAAGAATTAGACGAAAATTTTCCTGATATTGTAGATTTGGCGAAAGATGGAATTGCAGATGCTTTGGCAAAGATTAATGACAAGACCGGGGCAAAGTTTGTGATCATAATTGATGAGTGGGACTACTTGTTTCGTGATGACAAAGCTAATGCAAAGGTGCAGGAGCGATACATCAATTTATTGCGGGGATTATTTAAGGGAAACCGTTCTAAGAAATTTGCTGTGCTGGCATATCTGACAGGCATCCTTCCAATTAAAAAGTATAATAGTGAATCTGCACTCAATAACTTCTATGAATATACGATGACAAGTCCTAAAGGACTGGCAGAGTATATTGGCTTTACGGAGGACGAAGTAAAAGATTTGTGTGAAAAATACCAGATGGATTATGAAGACATTATGGAGTGGTATGATGGTTATCGTTTTCAGGGAGTAAATCATATATATGGACCAAATTCAGTTGTTCGTGCAATGCTGGATCATAGATGTGAGAATTACTGGTCACAGACAGTTGCTTATAATAATCTTGTTCACTATATTACTATGAATTTTGACGGACTGAGAGATGATATAGTTGCAGTTCTGGGTGGACACAGGGTGAAGGTAAAAGTAAGAACCTATGAAAATGATATGACTAATTTCAAGCGAAAAGATGATGTGTTGACTGCGTTGATACATTTGGGATATCTGGCATTTGATGAAACAACGGAAGAGGCATATCTGCCGAACAAGGAAGTTCGTATGTGTTTTGAAGATACCATAGAGGATACCGGCTGGGACAATGTAATTCGGGCAGTAGAACAGTCAGAGAAATTATTACGTGCAACCATAGCAAGAGATGAGGAGGAAGTAGCGGAGCAGATAGATATTTGTCATAGGGAAAACACCAGTATCTTAAATTATCATGATGAAAATTCACTGGCAAGCTGCATTACACTGGCATATTATACAGCCAGAAACGATTACAATATTGTAAGGGAAATGCCAGCAGGCTATGGATTTGCAGATATGGTATTTGTTCCGTTATCAGGCAGGGATAAGCCTGCTATGGTAATAGAGCTCAAATGGAACAGGAAATGTGAAACAGCCTTGGAACAGATTCGGGAGAAAAAGTATGTAGAATCACTAAAAGGATATAAAGGCGAAGTTCTTCTGGTGGGGATTAGTTATGAAAAACGCTCTGAGAATAAAAAACATGTGTGCAGGATTGAACGGGTAACATTAGAATAATAAAACTGTACGCCTCAGAAAAATGAAAATTGTACCTTTACCTTGATGGAATGTGACTATATAATGTGCACATAAGATAACAAAAACAAACAGAGAACAATAAATGACAAAGGAGTCATAAAACATTTGGAATGCGTGGAGCATCAGGAAATGTTTTGGACTCTTTTTTGTTTTATATCAGAACTCTTTGTTCTTGAAATCATAATCCAGCAGTAAAGGGGAGAAAAACAATGGAACTTGTAAGAGTTGAAATCATAATGAATGATGTGAAGATGGATAAACTCTTAGTAGCTTTGAGAAAGTATAAAGTCAGTGGCATGACAGTTTTTAAGGCTATGGGATGTGGAGGAATGTTAAGTAATTCAAAATATTGAAATATAGAATAAAAAGTGTTAAAATATGCTCATAATGTACAGTGAGGATGTGAGTGTATGAATACAAGTAATATCACAAATTACAAACCA
>JAFPDA010000124.1 GCA_017425575.1 Lachnospiraceae bacterium
GTTCCTATTCCATTCATTTCCGGAAACTCAAACTTTATGTTCTTTTCCCTGCATAAAGGCTCAAACATGGTTTTCATATTCTTTGCAAATGCTTCATATGTATATGGCTCCATTTTTAACTGCATTTTTCCGCTCTCAATCTTTTCCATATCAAGCACATCATTGACAAGACTTAGCAGAAATTCACTTGAAGATTTTATCTTTGTAAGATAATCTCTCATAGCTTCAGGATTATCAATCTCATCAAAAGCAAGCGTAGTCATTCCTATTATCGCGTTCATAGGTGTTCTTATATCATGACTCATTCTTGATAAAAAGTCTCTTTTGGCATTACTAGCAATAGTAAGAGCATTATTTGCCTCTTCAAGTTTACGGTTTGTCTCCTTGGCCTCATCAAGTACTTCATTCAGACGATTATTTATACGCTGCTCTCTCTCTACAACACTGGTTATATCCATCGATGTAATGCAAAGGTACTGTCTTAGTGAATCAATCCAGTAATAATTCTCTCTCATATTCCTGATATCACCATCTTTACCTATATATCTGTAATCAACGGAATATTTAACCTTGTCGTTCATTTTTGACGCAATGTTAGTTATCGTATTCTCTGCTATAAACTTTTCTTTATCATCACCGTAATATATCTTCCTATACTGCAGACTCTTCTCCTGCTGCACAAGTTCAAGAGGCAGTATAGGATTCCATCCGTTTCCCAGAATACAATTATACGTTCTGCCTGTTCCAGCTACAAAATCCACACAGACGATTTTTACAAAATCCTGCTTCATAATCGCATCCATTACAAACTTCGGAAGTTTTTCTGTCTGTATATCAAACATATATATACGCTCAATTATATCTCCTGTATATTCATCCTTTTCAAGTTCTATAAATATAGCAATCCATACCAGATAATTTTCACTTACACTATAAGGAAATTCCATTCTGTGAAGAAGCTCATTATCAATATAATTATCAAGCATTTTCTGACTACACATATCACGCCTGAATTTTTCTGCAACCTCATCAATCAATATATTTTTTGAAAAGCTCTCAATTATCTCATCATACGGTCTGCTAAGTTCTATATTTTTAAAAAAAGAAGATATCTTGTGACCTTTTACAAAGCTTTTGGTAGTGAGATTCATCACCAAAATGCCTAATGGTTTACTCTCTTCCATATTTTCCCCTCTTCCAAGCAAAGCACCTTACAAATAAAATTGTAACTATTCAAAAAGGTCTATACTTCGTAATCCATACAAACCCTTGATGCAGTATAAGGACGAACAAAACCGTCTGCTGCTGCAACATGGTCAGGATGTACTGCATATCCCTTAAGAGCCTCTGCACTTTCAAATTCTGAATAAAGCATAACATCTGCATTTGAAGATGGAAGACCCTCTGTTATTATCTCTAATTTGACAAGTCCGGGAATTTTTCCAACAAGACTCTCAAGATTTTCTTTAATTCCTTTCTTTACCTTAACAGTATCCTCTATATCCTCTTTAAGATTCCAAAGTATAATGTGTTTTACCATAATAATTATCCTCCTTGTTACTTTTAAGTTACAGTAATGCTTTTAATCTTTTTATAATAATAACATATTTCTATACTTTTTTTCCATACTAAATAATGATATAATTATAAATATTATGCAGAAAAGTGTTCTGTACACACCATAAGTGTGACAGTAACGAAGAAAGGACGGATTATATATGATAATTACAACATCAAATTTTGAAGAAAAAGTATTAAAGAACGAAAAACCTGTAATAGTTGATTTCTGGGCAACATGGTGCGGTCCATGTCAGATGCAGGGTCCTATAATCGAAGAACTTGCATCTGAGACTACTGACTTTGAAGTCGGAAAACTTAATGTCGACGAAGAGATGACTCTTGCACAAAAATACAGAGTTGCCGCAATCCCTACTCTTCTTGTCTTCAAAGGCGGAGAATGTGTCGAAACACTCGTAGGTTTTCATTCAAAAGAACAGATTTTAGAAGTTATGCAGAAATATAAATAAGTTGATCTGTATTATAAGCAACCCCCACTATATAAAAATAACATAGTGGGGGTTTTATATTATTCTTCCTGCAATACAATCATCATAGCTGGAATAATCTGTTTCTTTCTCGATACTATATCCTTAAGCAGTATGCTCTCTTCATTTCCACTCTTGTGGAAAGCCTGTTCTGCAAGTTCTCTCGCACCATCTCCCGCATATAAAAGCTCTGTGCTTGCCTGCATGATATCCGTAAGCATAAAGAAAATCATTGATATATCATGATCAGCAAGTGCCTTTTCCATATATGGAACAAGTTTATTCTTTATAGAAACAAGCTCACCATTTGTAAGTGATGTAATCTGGCCAACTCCAAATGTAGTCTCTCCAACAACAAATTTCTTGAAGTCCTGATAAAATATTTCTTCCGGAGACTTTGCCGCAAGATTACTTCCTGCTGCAAACATCTCTGCCGCATACTCTTTTGTATTTATTCCGGCAATCTTTGCGAGTGCCTCTGCTGCATTTTTATCAGTCTCTGTACATGTTGGTGAACGGTAAATCAGCGTATCTGAAAGAATAGCTGAACACAACAGTCCCGCAATATCCTTGGAAATTGTAACTCCCGCCTCATTATACATCTGGTATATTATTGTAGCTGTACAACCAAGTGGCTGATTTCTGAAAAATACCGGCCCCATAGTCTCAATTGAACCAATTCTGTGGTGGTCAATAATCTCAAGCAGTTCTGCCTCTTCAATTCCATCTACAGACTGTGACGGCTCATTGTGGTCTACAAGTATAATCTTCTTTTTTCTAGCACCTAAAAGACTTCTTCTGGAAATCATTCCAAAGTATGTCCCATTCCAGTCAACTATAGGGAAATCCCTGTATCTTTTCTTTGCCATTATCTCCCTTATATCATCCACATACTCACCAAGACCGAATGTAACAAGGTTCTCTCTCTTCATAAAGAAACTGATAGGTATACTCTGATTTATCATACGTGAAGCCGTAAATGTGTCATATGGTGTCTTTATTATAAAACAGCCTTTATTTTCAGCGAGCTTTGTAATAGTATAAGATACCATCGAGCCGTCACACACAATTATACACTTTGCACCCATCTCAATGGCACAAAGCTGTGATTCATATCTGTTTCCAAGTATAACTATGTCTCCCTCTTCAATGTAACTCTCCATCAAGTCCGGATTAGCCGCCGCTATAAGACATTTTCCACTTTCAACTCTCTCATCAGCATTGCCATATACAAGCTCACCCTCAAGAGTATCTATGATATTTGTAAACGGAGTCTTCGCATTTGCAATAACCCTGCTGTCATATACATCCATGTAAGATTTTGCAATGTCCTCAATAGTGATAAGACCAAGCAGTTTTTTACTTTCATCAATTATCGGAAGTGTCTGCAAAGCTCCTGTTTTCATAAGTCCCCATGCATTTTTAAGGGATATGTCCTCACTTACTCCCTCCACTCTCTCAACATCAATATCGATAACCTGGGTTCTGACATCCCCCATATAATCTGGTGGAAGCACTCCAAATTTCTTAAGAACAAAGCCTGTCTCAGAATTTATCTGACCGGCTCTTTTTGCCACGTAATTCTTTCCTGTTATCTCTCTTTTAAGCTTTGCATACGCAATAGCTGAACATACCGAATCAGTATCAGGATTTATATGACCAATGACATTAACTATTCTCTCTCTTTCCACATTAAACCTCCATATTATCTTACATATAATCTTTTTCACTATACGAAGTTATGTCTATAACATACTTAAATTTCTTAGCCATCTTATGTGCATATCTGAACAACTGGTCCATTGTCTTTCCTTCATCTGCAAGCATCACAACAAAATCACCATAGTACTCCTCCATAATAACAAAAAGATTTGCTATTGTCGGAATAAGAAGCTCTGCTGCCTTTTCTATAAGCAGACAGTTTCCTTTAAGTTCCTGCTTATGCTCATCAAGATTCATATTATTTAAAGCTGAAGCTCTTATCCTTGCTATTCTTCCACTCTCAAGATACCCTGTCTCTTTCATAATCTTTGCTATCTTTTTAGAAAGACCTACTATTACATCTGTATCATCTCCAATAAACACAAAATGTGATGGGTCTTTTTCAGCTCTTATAAGAGTGCAGATATCATCAAATGAGCGATGCAATGCTCTTGTAGTAGGAAGATCATTTACATCTATTTCTCCCTCTTCCTGAGATTCCATCTGCCCTGGCTCGTCAGCTATTATCTGTTCAGCCGGATTCTGTGTTTTCTCTATATCCTGAACTTCTTCAACTCCATATGGAATATTTGCTGCACCTTCAGATATTTTCACAGCTTCAGTCATTCTTCTTATCGTATCTGCCACACTGTTTGCAGGAGTTTTCCCATCCTCTATTATATTTACAGATTTTTCTTTCAACTGCTCTCTGTGCTCCGCTTCATATATGGCAGAAATCTCTCTTGAAAGATCCTGGGTTATACCTGTACCTGACTGTGAATGAACATTTGAGGCATATTCCATTGCTTTTTTCTGTAATGATTCCCGAGAATCCTGCTTTTGGCTTTTTTTGAGAAAATCTGTTATCTTCTGGATGCCTTCTTTTGCCATCTTTCCAATATCTGTATCAAAGTCAAAATCTTCATCATCATAATCATCAAAAAACTCGTCATCCCCATCATCAGAATCAGGCTCAGCCTCAGACTCACTTCTGGCAATCTCATCATTCATCTGCTTTTCTCTTAATTTCTTATCTTTTATAAGTCTGTCTTTTGCAACATTTTTTGAATGCTCAGAAGATACATCTTTATCTTTATCTTCTGATATATCTTCTTTATCTTCACAATTTTCCTCAGTTATATCATCTTCTTCAACAATTTCTTCCTCTTTATCCTCATCTTCTTCAGCAAGTACCTGTTCATATCTGCGGGATTTTGATTTTATATATTCACTCAGGTCTGGCAGAGATGTCGTATCTTCCGGATTAGGTTCCTCATCTTCCTTCTCTGTAAAGTCCTTATCATCTATATAAGGCAGCGCCTCCTTGTCATCCACATACTCAATAAGCTTTTTAGCTCTCTCAACTATCTCACCATGACCAAACCATAATAAAATATCTTCACATTCCGCCTTGCATTCTTCAAGTCTTCCTGCTTTGTGATAGAGTTTTGCAAGTTCATATGCCCACTCTTCAATATACTCTTCTTCCTTAAGTGTTTTCAGGGTATCTATAAGATTTCCTATCGGCACACCACTTGCCTTGTCAATTCTGTATCTTAAAACCAGCACATCTCTTGTGTTTGGATTCATCCTGATAAATTCCTGATAATATCTCTCAGCTTCACCTATATCATTTGTTCTTATAGCAAGATATATAAGTCTGTAAAGCACTCTTCTGGTTCTTGATTTCTTATATATTTTTAAATATGTAGCCTTCGCCGCATCATACTGCTCTGTCTTTGTAAACACATCTGCTATCGCA
>JAFPDA010000125.1 GCA_017425575.1 Lachnospiraceae bacterium
AAAAAAGTTTCAACACTTCATCTATATGTTTTATTTGGGTAGTGTCTCTCATGATATCATCCACACCAAGTCTCTTATCTCTGAAAAATCGGGCTATAATCTTAAAATCACTTGTCATATGATTTATCTGCTCTTCCGACAGCCATGCTATCTCAAATATATGTATTTTATAATCATTCACAAAAGCTTCAAGCTTTTCCGGTACATCTAACACCTTCTTCAAAGTATCTGACTCATTCCAGTGATATTCCGTTCCAAAATACAACACTATCGTTATAACAGGGCATATACTATCATATACTTTTTTCATTAGCATACCATACTCTTCTTCTGTTATTTTACACTCTTTTTTCAGATTATACAATTTTCTTTTTTCAGATTCCAGATTAAGCAGCTGCGATCTGTATGACGCACCATCATAACCCATGACTCTCAGAGGCATAAATTTTTCAACCGCTGTCTGGTTTTCCACTCCAAACAACGACAAGGCTACATTATTCTTAATCCACTTTTTAGCCACATCTCTCTCAAGCTCATGCACTCTGCCATCTTCTGCCTTATACTGAGAATGTACTATACTCTCAGAAAGCTCATCTTCTTTAATCAGTTTCTCTCCATCAAATAAAAGTACATTAAATATGTCAGCAAATACATCCGGATAATCTTCCAGAAGCTTCTCTGTTATGTCCTTTTCTCCCATATACTTTCTCCTTTCCATAAAACATCCGTTTGTTTTGCATTTAAAATATAATCCTGCAACCTGTATAGCACATTGCAGGATTTGTCAGATATACTACTTAATATAGATTTTATCAAACATATGTATCAATGTCAATATTTTTTTGTAAATACTTCAAAACACAGTGCTACTAACCACTTTACGGTTATCCCTATATCTTCTTTTATTTTCTTACAAAACAATTGTTTACTCATCCGAAAAAAGGGTACTTGAAAAATCAAGCACCCCATAGTATAATCTAATCAGAAAGCATCGGAATTGAAATTTCCGAATGCCATAAGTACAATATAATTATCTAAAAGAGATAGCATCCTTCTACTTTGGACGGAAGTGGGATGCTATTTCTTTTTGTTATTATGATTGTCTATATAACATATCAAAAACAAACGTTCAATCACTTTATGACAAACTGTAGATTAAACCATCACCACAATATTAAGAATGAAAGAATAATCTTAAAAAAGCATTTTCCTATATACGAATCAAATAGAAGAAATTTCTCTTTATAGAGAAATTCCGACCTCTCAGTCGAGTAGTAAGTAAGAGGACTATCTCACCTCAAACTTCTCACGGAACCGTACGTGAAAGTCTGCCTTCATACGGCTCTTATCATTTAACAATACAAATACAGTTTGCTGCTACTCAAAACATGGACAAACATATCCATGACGAGAAATTGAAAGTTCTCACAAACATTTCTTACTGTTTCTTCGTGTCTGTTTTTGTAATAGTTTCCTATATACTACTCACATTTGATATAACACTCC
>JAFPDA010000126.1 GCA_017425575.1 Lachnospiraceae bacterium
ATATTTAAAGGATTTGAGGGTTCGATTTTTGAAGGTTACTGTTAAGAAACATCAGCACTTAGCGAGAAAGGCAAATGTTTTCTTTGCCTGACGAGCTTAGTACTGTTATGTTTCTTATCAAGCGAGAGCGGGTAACCGTAAAAAATACGAACCTCAAATCCTATCATAGAAAATCCCAGCTGAACTGTTGCCTCTAATTTAGTGAAGTTTATTCTCTATCTTGTTTATAATATAGAAACCTTTTGCATTGAGACTGTCCTCTCTGTTATAGAGCATAGGAGTATCATCCATCTGTCTGAATATAGCTCCTGCCTCCTCTACTATACACTGCATTGCCGCTGTATCCCACTCCATAGTAGGATTATGGCGGTAATAAACCTCAGCCTCGCCTTTTGCCACCACGCAGCCCTTGAGAGAGCTTCCCATCTTAACAAAATCTTTAAAACCATATTTCTCTATAAGCTTATCCATCTCCTCGCAGCCATGAGAGCCACTCATAACAAGACGGAGTTTTTTAATATCTGTACATTCTGATACCGAAAGCTTAATACATTTTTCTTCATTTGTATCGAGATACGCACCCTTTCCCTTCGCAGCATAGTATAATTCACCTGTAACAGGTACATAGATAACACCGAGCACAGACTCATGCTTATAGGCAAGAGCAATGTTAACTGTAAACTGTCCATTTCTCTTTATAAATTCTTTTGTGCCATCAAGAGGGTCTACAACAAAACAATAATCATTGTCAAGACGGCTTCTGTCATCCTTTTCCTCCTCAGAAAGAATACTGTACTCTGGAAACTCCTTTCTGAGTACATCCACTATTATCTTATTGGATGCCTTGTCTGCTGCTGTAAGAGGCATATCCCCATCCTTATAAGTAATCTCCATATCCTCAGCTTCATCATAAACCTTCATTATTGCAATTCCTGCATCAACTGCTGCCTTTTTTGTAACTTCTAAAATCTTATCTATATCCATAATAATCTCCATTTCTGAGCAACTTATTACAGAGCTGTTTGTTTTCGCTCATAAACAAACAGCCATGTTAAAAAATATGGAGAGGCACTAAAATACCTCCCCATACTTTCCTTTATAGTTAAATGTCTGCGAATCTTCGCAAATCTCTATCTAGATCACAAAAACTCCCTAAGTTCAGCCATTATATAATTAACAGATTCTTCAAGAGTCTTTCCTGCTGTATTTATCTCAATATCAGGATTTTCCGGTGCCTCGTACGGACTTGAAATTCCAGAGAAGTTTGGTATCTCACCCGTTCTCGCCTTCTTATAAAGACCTTTGACATCTCTCTTTTCACATTCTTCAAGAGGTGTGCTTACATATACTTCTACAAAGCTGTCTGAACCAATGATATCTTTTGCATTCTGTCTGTCAAGTCTGAAAGGTGATATAAATGATGAAAGCACGATTATACCAGCATCATTCATAAGTTTTGAAACTTCAGCTATACGACGGATATTCTCAATACGATCCTGCTCCTTAAAGCCAAGGTTCTTATTGAGTCCCATACGTACATTATCACCATCGAGAACCATCGTATGCTTTCCTTCAGCAAACAATTTCTTCTCAAGCTCATTTACAAGTGTTGACTTTCCTGCTCCCGAAAGACCTGTAAGCCATATAGTCTTTGGTGTCTGACCTTTCTGGCCTGCCCTGAGTTCTCTTGTAATGTCCATGTTGTGCCATGTAAGATTGTCTCCACGGCGGAGCGGATGTTCTACAACACCACATGCAGATGTCATATTTGTTATTCTGTCTATAAGAATAAATCCACCAAGCTCTTTATGATGTTTAAACTCATCAAATACAATCTTGTCTGAACATGAGATATCACATACTGCTATCTCATTCTTGTAAAGCTTGTCTGTCTGAACATGATTTCCCTCATTTACATCTATCTTGTACTTGATATTCATAACAAGTGCCGGTACAAGTTTTGTTCCAATCTTAAGATAATAGTTCTTGCCTGCTACAAGTTTTGAGTCATCCATCCAGAGAAGTTTTGCTGTAAACATCTTGCCGATATTCATATCTACATCTTTTACAAGCATACATCCGCGTGATACATCCACCTCTTTGTCAAGCTGGATTGTAACGGCCTGTCCCTTAAATGCCTTCTGAACTTCTTTGTCTGTATTGAGAATAGCTTTTACTTTTGCCTTCTCGCCACTTGGAAGAGCAGTTATCTCATCATTAACTGATATCTCACCAACCTCTATCTGTCCCTGGAAACCACGGAATGTATGATCAGGACGGCATACTCTCTGTACAGGCATTACAAAGCCTGTCTCATCAGACTTATCTGTAACATCTATATTTTCAAGATAATTGAGAAGTGTACCCTCTTTGAACCAAGGCATTCTCTCAGATACTACTGTTATGTTGTCACCTACAGTAGCAGATACGGGAATTGCAAACATTGATTCAAAATCATATTCAACAGTCATCTTTTTGATATCTCTTAAAATATCATCAAACTCATTCTTATCATAGTCGATAAGATCCATTTTATTGATTGCATAGACTACATGTTTTATACCCATAAGGGAACATATACGTGTATGACGTTTTGTCTGTACAAGAACTCCCTTTGAGGCATCAACAAGAATAATAGCAAGGTCTGCAAAAGATGCTCCTACAGCCATGTTTCTTGTATACTCTTCATGACCTGGTGTATCTGCAACGATGAAACTTCTGTTTTCAGTTGTAAAATAACGGTAAGCGACATCAATAGTGATTCCCTGCTCTCTCTCTGCCATAAGACCATCGAGAAGAAGTGAGTAATCTATCTGTCCGCCTGTACTTCCAACTTTACTGTCAAGCTCAAGGGCTTTTTCCTGATCAGCAAAAAGAAGCTTTGCATCATAAAGCATATGACCTATAAGTGTTGATTTACCGTCATCAACACTACCACATGTAATAAATTTAAGTAAGCTCTGCATATTAGAAATACCCCTCTCTCTTTCTCTTTTCCATACTTGCTGCACCGCCATCTTTATCAATGACACGGCTTGTTCTCTCTGACTCAACTGAGCTTAAAGTCTCTTCGATAATAGCATCAAGTGTATCTGCTTCTGACTCTACACCGCCTGTAAGAGGATAACATCCAAGTGTACGGAAACGAACCTTCTTCATAACTGGTTCTTCACCCGGATTAAGTCTCATACGGTCATCATCAACCATAATGATATTGCCATCTCTCTCAACAACTTTACGCTCTTTTGCAAAGTAAAGTGATGGTATCTCTATATTTTCTCTTCTTATATACTGCCAGATATCCTTCTCTGTCCAGTTTGAAAGAGGGAATACACGAACTTCTTCGCCCTTAAAAAGCTTTGTATTAAAAAGCTTCCACATCTCTGGTCTCTGATTCTTAGGATCCCAGGCATGTGCTGAGTTACGGAATGAGAATATTCTCTCCTTAGCTCTTGACTTTTCCTCATCACGGCGGCCGCCACCAAAAGCTGCTGTAAACTGATACTTGTCAAGTGCCTGTTTAAGAGCCTGTGTCTTCATTATATCTGTGTAAGCCGAGCCATGGTCAAACGGATTGATTCCCTGTGCTCTTCCATCTTAATTTGTATATACAAGCATGTCAAGGTCATACTTTTTAGCCATCTTGTCTCTGAATTCTATCATTTCCTTAAATTTCCATGTAGTGTCTACATGAAGAAATGGAAATGGTGGCTTTTCAGGATAAAATGCTTTTAATGCAATGTGAAGCATAACTGAGCTGTCTTTTCCGATTGAATAAAGCATAACCGGTTTTTCACATTCTGCAGCAACTTCTCGCATAATGTATATCGCTTCTGCTTCTAATTCATCTAAGTGTGATAACTGATTCATAATCTGGTACCAACCTTCCCTTCTTTTTATATATTACTTATTTCTCTCTATTCTGATTTCATATTTAAGTCTATAAGCAATTTTGTCTCTCTCTACATATATATAATACTCATCATCTGGCATTTCATCAAGCGAAATAGCTAAAAAAACCTTCTTATCCATGGGTTTTATATCTGAATAATTCTGTACATAAGATTTCTTTTCTCCGACAATATATATTCTGTCTATCTCCCCTGGCAAAACAGCACATAAAAGAATATCATC
>JAFPDA010000127.1 GCA_017425575.1 Lachnospiraceae bacterium
AATTCCGAAACTTCTTCTGCATAGCTGTTGTGCGCCTTGCAGCAGCTATTGTCTCACTTATCTGGCTGAATATTTTTCGATAACCATTTATTATTATAATCCTAATATTTCTCCGCAGGAAGAATATTATAAGCGTGTTGAGGAACAGAAAAGGCTTATAAGTGAACTTCCGGTTAAAAATAAGGTTTCTTTTGCAGAAGGCAGTTATGAGCCACAGAGATTTTTTGATATGGCGAGAGGAATGGAGAATCTGCCAGAGGGCGGTGAGCGCTGTTTTGCATGTTATGAGCTTAGACAGAGAGAGGCAGCAGAATATGCAAAACAGAATGGCTTTGACTTCTTTACAACTACATTGTCGATAAGCCCTCATAAAAATGCACAGAAATTAAATGAGATAGGCTTGAGACTGCAGGAAGAGTATGGCGTAAGATACCTTGTCTCTGATTTTAAGAAAAAAGGCGGATACTTAAAATCCATTGAGCTTTCAAATGAATATAACTTGTACAGACAGAATTACTGTGGCTGCATTTTTAGCAGAAATGCGGCGGAGAGGGAAAAAAGAATATGACAGAGATATGGGATGTTTATGACGAAAATGCACAGAAGACAGGAAGAACCATGAAGAGAGGAGAACCTCTGCCGGGAGATTTTATGCTTTATGTAGTAGTATATCTGTATCATCCCAGTGGAAAATTTCTTATACAGAAACGCTCTATGGCAAAACAGACACATCCGGGTGAATGGGATATTACCGGAGGTGCGGTATTGTCCGGAGAGGAGAGTATTCATGCTGCCATACGTGAGACCGAAGAAGAGATAGGAGTCAGATTATCTGAATCGGATTTGAAGTATATTGGCAGATATAAAAAGAAAAACCGATTTGCTGAGTTGTATTTTGCTGTAAAAGATTTTGATGTGGACAAGTGTATATTGCAGGAATCTGAGGTTTCAGAGGTTAAATTAGTTACACCGGACGAGCTGTTTGAGATGGAAGGTGAAAAGCGTAAACCTGAATATATGCAGATGATACGTGGTTTTATAACAAATGAACTGTTAAAATGAGATTAAAGCATTTTAATTTACACTTGCATATTTGTATACATAAGGATATAATGTATGTATAATTTTCAAGGCAGGGTTAGTTTCCCTACCGGCGGTGTTTCCAAAAGGATAAGCCCGCAAGCCTTATTGGCACGATTTGGTGAGATTCCAAAGCCGACAGTAAAGTCTGGATGAGAGAAAGTTTATATTATATGAACCGCTTCGCGAACCCTATAATCGATTGACGGCGAAAACCGTCGCCTTTTATCAGAATTTGCTGCGCAACTTCTGATAAGTTATATTATACGGAGATATTTTGTGATTTGATTTTTAGCCTTGAACCTTTGTTTGGGGCTTTTTCTTTTTGTATATAAATGTCTTGAAATTAGGTAACACTATAAAGGAAGTGATATATAGATGGATTTAAAGTATATGCAGCGTGCTATTGAAATAGCAAAAAAAGGAATTGGCAGAACAAATCCTAATCCCCTTGTTGGAGCTGTTATCGTAAAGGATGGAAGGATAATAGCTGAGGGATATCATGCGTGCTATGGTTCTTTACATGCAGAGAGAGATGCCATATCAAAGCTTAAAGAGAGTGCAGAAGGTGCAGATATGTATGTAACTCTTGAGCCATGCTGTCATTATGGCAAACAGCCACCTTGTACTCTGGCAATTATAGAAAATAAGATTAAAAATGTTTATGTTGGTTCCAGCGATCCAAATGAGCTGGTAGCAGGCAAGGGTATAAAGCAACTCAGGGATGCAGGAATAAATGTAGTTGAACATGTTATGAAAGAGGAATGTGATGCTCTTAACACAGTATTTTTCCATTATATAACAAAGAAGATGCCTTATGTTGTGATGAAATATGCGATGACTGCCGATGGAAAGATTGCATGTGATTCAGGTGCAAGTAAATGGGTAACCGGAGAAATTGCAAGAAATCATGTACAGGAGACAAGAAATGCACTTGCGGCGATAATGGTTGGAGTGCAGACGGTTATAAATGATAATCCAAGTCTTACATGCCGTCTCGAGAATGGAAATAATCCCATAAGAGTTATATGTGACAGTAATCTCAGGATACCTTTGGATTCAGAGATAATAAAAACTGCAAAAGATGTCATAACTATAATTGCAACAGTGTCACAGGATAAAGAAAAAATTGATACAATAAAATCGTATGGTGCAGAAGTTGTAACTGTCTCAGAGAATAAAGATGGAAAAGTTGACCTTCTCGAGCTTATGGAAAAACTTGGCGAGATGAAGATTGACAGTGTACTGCTTGAAGGCGGTGGAACTCTTAATCAGAGTGCATTAAAAGCAGGTGTGGTAAATCATGTGCAGGCATATATTGCACCGAAGATATTTGGTGGAAGAGGAAGATATACACCGGTTACAGGAGACAGTGTGGATGTTCCTGACAAGGCATATATGTTGAGAAATACAGGCATTGAAATGCTTGGGGAGGATATTCTTATTGAATATGATATAATTTATAAATAAATGTTCTCATTTCAAGAAATTCTAAAAGAATGGAGGATTGTTGAGATATAAATGTTTACGGGAATTATTGAAGAAGTTGGTACTATTGATAAGATTGCAAATGGGAGTAAATCAGCAGTTCTTTTTATTAAAGCGTCTAAAGTTCTTGAAGATACGAAACTTGGAGACAGTATTGCTGTCAATGGTGTGTGTCTTACAGTTACATCTATAAAAGGTGATACATTTACAGCGGATGTTATGGCAGAGACTCTAAGAAGAAGTTCGCTTGGGAGTCTGTCAAAGGGAAGCAAAGTTAATCTTGAGAGAGCGATGGCTGCAAATGGCCGTTTTGGTGGTCACATTGTATCAGGCCATATTGATGGCACAGGCAGAATTGCATCTATGGTGCGTGAGGATAACGCAGTTTGGGTTGAGATAAATGCTCCGGCTGATATATTAAAATATATTGTTATGAAAGGTTCTATTACTATTGATGGAATAAGTCTTACGGTTGCGGGGCTTACTGAGGAGAACTTTTCCGTTTCAGTAATACCTCACACTGGAGAGGAGACAACTCTTTTGAAAAAGGGAGCGGGAGATATAGTAAATCTTGAAAATGATGTTGTGGGCAAGTATGTGGACAGACTTCTTAATTACTCTTCTTCGACGGTTAATGATTTAGATAAGGAAGCTGATAGTAAGGAGACAGGTCCTGATATAACAATGGAATTTTTGAGGAGTAATGGGTTTTAAAGGTGATGGTTCAGCCATGAATGTTTTTTGAAGAATTTGATATTTGTGGAACGGAACAACTGTATATATAATTATATTTAGGGGCAAATAGAGAGAAAGGATAATAGATATATGGAAATGAAGTTTAACACAACGGAGGAATTGATAGCAGATATCAAGGAAGGAAAGATTGTTGTAGTTATAGATGATGAAGACCGTGAAAATGAGGGTGATGTAATATGTGCGGCACAGTTTGCAACTCAGGAAAATGTGAATTTTATGGCAAGCTATGCTAAGGGGCTTATATGTATGCCTATGTCAGAGGATTACACAAAGAAGCTTGGTCTTCGCCAGATGTGTGAGATAAATACTGACAATCACTGTACAGCATTTACAGTGTCAATAGACCATGTAAGCACTACAACAGGTATATCGGCTTATGAGCGTTCTATTACAGCTATGAAGGTGGTAGATCCGGATGCAAAGCCTGGTGATTTCAGAATGCCCGGACATATGTTTCCACTTCAGGCAAAATCTGGAGGAGTGCTTGAGCGTGATGGTCATACAGAGGCAACTGTGGACCTTGTAAAATATGCAGGTCTTGAACCTGTAGGTCTGTGCTGTGAGATAATGAAAGAAGATGGAAGTATGGCTCGTACAGAAGACCTCATTGAGTTTGCACAGAAACACAATCTTAAGATAGGAACTATTGCTGATCTGGTACAGTACAGAAAAGAGCATGAAGTTCTCGTGGAGTGTGTTGCAAAAGCCAAGATGCCTACACGTTATGGCGAGTTTACTATATATGGTTATATCAATAAGTTAAATGGTGAGCATCATGTAGCTCTCGTAAAAGGAGATATTACAGATGGCAAGCCGGTTCTTTGTAGAGTTCATTCGGAGTGTCTTACAGGAGATGCACTTGGTTCTGCACGTTGTGACTGTGGTCAGCAGTATGATGCAGCGATGAAGATGATTGCAAAGGAAGGTCGTGGAGTTCTTCTCTACATGAGACAGGAAGGCCGTGGAATAGGACTTATAAATAAAATTCGTGCATATGAGCTTCAGGATCATGGCCGTGATACAGTTGAGGCAAATCTTGAACTTGGATTCCCGGAGGACGCAAGAGATTATACAATAGGAACACAGATTCTTGTTGACCTTGGGATACATCAGTTAAGACTTCTCACAAACAATCCACTTAAGGTATATGGTCTTGCCGGATATGGCCTTGAGATAGTTGAGAGAGTTCCGATTCAGATGGAGCCGGGTGAGCATGATATTTTCTATCTTAAAACTAAAAAAGAAAAGATGGGACATATTTTAGATTTATAGAAAAATGTCCTCTCGGAATTTCTCCTGCACTTGATTTTGCGGCTGATTTTCCGCCAGATGCACACAAATTTAATCAACGTACGTTCCACGTACGCTTCATAAATTTGTGCACATCTGACAATAAATCATCTCACAAAATCAAGCACCAAGAAAATCCGAGAGAACATAAAAGATATATGGAGGTTAAAATTATGAAGACTTTAGAAGGAAAATTAGTAGCAGACAGTAGTGTAAAGGTTGGTATCGTAGGTGCGAGATTTAACGAGTTTATCGTTTCAAAACTTATCGGAGGAGCAGTTGACGGTCTTGTTCGTCATGGTGTAGAAGATGATAACATCACACTTGCATGGGTTCCGGGAGCTTATGAGATACCTCTTATGGCTAAGAAGATGGCTGAATCAGGAAAATATGATGCAGTTATATGTCTCGGAGCAGTAATCCGTGGTGCCACAAGTCACTACGACCTTGTTTGTAATGAGGCTGCCAAGGGAATTGCAAGTGTAAGTCTTGAGACAGGTGTTCCTGTAATGTTTGGAATCGTTACAACAGATACTATCCAACAGGCAATTGAGCGTGCAGGTACAAAGGCAGGAAACAAGGGATATGATTGTGCTCTTGGTGCAATTGAGATGATAAATCTTGCAAAACAGATGTAATTTTGTACTAGTATAATCCACGCTAATTGGCGACATGTTTCACGCAGGATAAATTTTCATTCTGCAAGGCGGAGGAATGAGGCGATGCGGTGGCATCGTCGATTGACGACAACGCAGCAGA
>JAFPDA010000128.1 GCA_017425575.1 Lachnospiraceae bacterium
AAGATGCCGGTATTTTTCAAAACCTCACAGGAGGTTGCTGATTATATCACATCATCTCTTGGACAGTGTGATGATGAGGCAGAGAAATATGCTTCAAAACAGCTTATAATTGAGATGATGTCATAATGTTATTGTACATATTATAAGTGTCACGATAACTGAAACCATTTGTGTTGATATGTATGTTTTATGGGGAAGATATATGATAACATGGAATAGAAAGATATATATGGATACAGAGGTTGCAAAAAAGCCATATAAATACAGAAGGCTTGTGGAAAGAAAAAAGATACTACGCAATTTTTACTGTATAACACTTCCTGCCGATGAAAGAAATCTTATGGATATATATTCATCAAGGGAACTCTGGTTTAAATATCGAAGGATAATGGGACTGGAGATAATCGGTATGGCGGCTTATAAAGAGAGTGCCGGTGAACTTGCAGCGAAGATAGTTATGGATGTTATTGACAAATATGGAGATATAAATAGTGAAAACTTAAAGGCTTATTTTTCAAAATAAGCCTTATCCACATTATTTTTGCTTAATATTAAAAACATCATTGTCGATTAGGAAGGGGAGGATATGCTTTTTTCAATTATAGGAAATATACTGCTTTTTATATTAAAGATAATATTGTTTCTCCTCTTATTTATATTAGTCATAGTGGGATTAGTCCTTTTAAGTCCCATAAGGTATAATATTTTTGTAAGCAGAAATTATGAGGAACAGGAGGGGATAAATGCCAGAGCGAAATGTTTATGGCTTCTTGGAATAATTTATATAAGATTTGTTTATAAAGATGACAAACCGGATTTGGCTGTAAGGTTATTCGGAATTGATCTTTCGAAGATAAAAGGACTTTTCCTGAGATTAAAGAGCAGTAAAGAGAAGAAGGAAAATCCAAAAGAAAAATCTCAGAAAGGTATATCAGTAAGAAAAAATAAAAAAGAAGACAATTCAGCAGCTGACAAACATTCACAGGAACAGATAAAAAACGATGAGAAAAGTGTGGCGGCAAATGATAATTCTTCAGAAGAAGGGAATAATAAAGAAACTGTTATAGCTGACACAGCAGATACAAAGACTTTTGAGAGTGATGAAGTTATTGGGCAGAATGCAAATGAAGGTAAAAAAGTTTCAAAAAGGAAGCGTAAAATATCACCTGTGGAATGGTTTAGAAATCTGTTGTCTACGTTTAAAGAGTTCCGGCAGAAAGTAAAGGATATATTTAAGGCTATAAAAGACGGTACATCTAAGGCAGGTAATATAAGAAAGTTTATTTTTTCAGATATCACTAAAGGAGTTATTTGCGTTGTAAAGGATAATGTGATAAAGTTATTAAAACATATATTACCACGCAAAATAGATACAGAGCTTATCTTTGGAACAGGTGACCCATGTCTGACAGGAGAGATTTTAGGGGCGGCAGCGGTTATAATGGCAGCTACGAATAAGAGAATAAATATAACACCTGATTTTGAGAGATTTGTGCTGGAGGGTTATATAAGAGCAAAAGGCAGGATTCGCATAGCAACAGTATTATTTATTGCCATAAAGGTAATCCTAAGCGATGAATGGAAAAGTTTTTATAAAGAGTTTAAGAGATTTAAGGAGGAGAAGTAATGGGAGATTTTGGTTCAACAGTAGAGTCTTTATTTAAAGGGATGGAAGGTTTTCTTACAACAAAGACAGTTGTAGGTGATGCAGTTAAGTTTGATGATGGAACAATAATTCTGCCTCTGGTGGATGTAAGCTTTGGTGTTGCAGCAGGAGCATTTTCAGAGACCGGCAAAGGAACAAAAGATAATGGAGCAGGTGGAATGGGCGGAAAGATTCAGCCTAGTTCAATACTTGTGATTAAAGACGGCCAGACAAAACTTGTAAATGTAAAGAATCAGGATGGTCTTACAAAGATACTTGACATGGTTCCTGATTTTATTGATAAGGTTGGAAAGAAAAAGAAAGATAAATCTGAAGACGAAGCTGAAGAGTTTGAAGATGAGTACTATGATGATTACGAAGAAGATAACTACGATGAAAATGAAGACGAGGACAAATAAAAAATAAAAAAATAACTTGCAATTGGTTGATAATTGTGGTAGAATGGTCGTGTTGTGCTAATGAAACTGACTTTAAGGTTAATGTTATACCTTTAGTCATATACCATGATTAAGAAATTAAGGAGGTGCTTACGATGGCAAAATGTGCAGTTTGTGGAAAGAGCGTTCACTTTGGTAATAAAGTGAGTCATTCACATAGAAGAAGTAATAAAATGTGGAAGCCAAACATTAAGTCTGTAAGAGTTAAAGTTAATGGTGGAACAAAGAAGATGCCAGTATGTACAGGATGTTTACGTTCTGGAGCTGTAGAGCGTGCGTAAGCGCATCTTGCTTATAGAGGGACCGGTTATATACCGGTCCTTTTTTTTCTATCCTTCAGCACACAAAAAGATTATATCCGAGTATAAGACAGAGAAGTATTATAATTAAAGCGATTATACCGTTATCTATAAAGAACATGATACACATGCCTACTGCAATCCAGAATAATATAAATCCTAACATTCTTTTCATAATTTCCTGACCACTATTTGACTTGCCTTAAGCCATTTAATAAGTTATACTTATATATTATATGTTAGGTAACTGTTCAGAATCCCGTAAAACATTAAAAGTTATATTACAAGTGTATTTACAAATGTAATTTTTAATGCTTATATAAGGACTCTGAATAGTTATTATGTGGATATTTTGAATGGAGGATTGTATATGAAAGGAAAAATGAGTACCCAGATGGGTAATATAGTTATAGACCGTGATGTTCTGGCAAAATATGCAGGAACAGCAACCATGGAATGTATAGGTATTGTTGGAATGTCTTCTGTTACAGTGCAGGATGGCGTGGCAAAACTTTTGAAGGTTGAGAATGCCGGAAGAGGTGTAAGCCTTTCAATTGTCAATAATAAGATAAGAATGGATCTTCACGTTATAGTTGCATATGGTGTAAGTATTCGTGCAGTTGCACATAATGTGCTTGAAAATGTAAAATATAAGGTTGAAGAATTTACAGGCATGGAAGTGGAGTCTATCAATGTCATTGTTGAGGGAGTTCGTATAATTGATGAGGATTAATAAAGATTTTACATGTAATATACAAGGAGGACTTTTACTGTGAGTTTAAAAAAGATAGATGCTTTAATGATTCAGAAAATGTTTTTGTCTGGAGCTAAAGCACTTGAAGCTAAGAAGGATTATATAAATGAACTGAATGTATTTCCGGTACCTGATGGAGATACAGGAACCAATATGACATTGACAATTATGGCGGCTGCAAAGGAAGTAAGCAGTCTTACCAATCCAACTATGGAGGAGCTTGGAAAATCTATTTCAAGTGGTTCACTTAGAGGTGCAAGAGGAAACTCGGGCGTTATTATGTCTCAGGTATTCAGAGGATTTATAAAGAGTATCAAAGGCAATGAAGAGTTAGATGTGACTATCCTTGGAAATGCTGTACAGCATGCCGCTGATACTGCATATAAGGCTGTAATGAAACCAAAAGAGGGAACTATTCTTACAGTTGTAAAAGCTGGTGCACAGAAGGCACTTGATATAATTACAAATGAAGATACAGATGATATTATCAAATTCTGTGATGATGTTATGGAAAGCATGGAAGAAGCCCTTCTGATGACACCTGAGTTACTTCCGGTGCTTAAACAGGCAGGTGTGGTTGACTCAGGAGGAGAAGGTCTTATGACATTCCTCAGAGGAGCGATAGATGCCCTTAATGGAAGAGTTTCTGACTTTATCATCACAGTTGGAGGCAGCTCGAAAGTTATAAAGGCCAGCACAACAGCTTCGCAAGAGGAAGTTGATATCAAGTTTGGCTATTGTACAGAGTTTATAATAATGATTGAGAGAAATGCAGACGTTGTGGAGGCACAGCTTAAAGAATATCTTCAGAAGATAGGTGACTGTGTAGTAGTTGTCGCTGACGATGATATTGTAAAGGTACATGTTCATACTAATGATCCGGGTCTTGCTATACAGAAAGCTCTTACTTACGGCTCTCTTACAAGTATGAAGATAGACAATATGCGTGAAGAGCATCATGAGAAGGTTATACGTGACTCTGAGAAACAGGCAGATGAAGTGCAGGCTGAGAGAAAAGAAGACGGCTTTATAGTTGTATCTGCCGGTGAGGGACTGTCAGAGATATTTAAGGATTTTAATGTTGACTATATTATTGAGGGTGGCCAGACAATGAATCCTAGTACAGAGGATATGCTGGAGGCTATAGATAAAGTAAATGCTGAAAATATCTATATACTTCCTAATAATGGAAATATAATTCTTGCAGCTGAGCAGGCGAAGACACTTACTGAGGACAAGAATATAGTTATAATTCCTACTAAAAATATACCACAGGGAATAGCTGCCCTTATAAATTATATTCCGGGAAATTCTGTTGAAGATAATACGGAAAATATGACATCTGAGATGCTGAATATAAAGTCAGGCCAGGTAACATATGCTGTGCGTGACACCAATATGGATGGCAAGGATATTAAGCAGGGTGACTTTATGGGACTTACTGATAAGACCATAGTTTCTGTTGCAGGCACGGTAAATGATGCTGCACTTGAACTTATCGACAGCATGATTGATGAGGATTCAGAACTTGTAAGTCTTTATTATGGAGAGGAACTCAGTGAGGAAGAAGCTGAGAAACTTGCAGATGACATTATGGAAAAACATGAGGATGTAGAGGTAGAGATACAGTATGGAGGACAGCCTGTATATTCATACTTTATATCTGTAGAATAAAATATGGAGAATAACGGCGATGGAACTTAATGAAAATATAAAAAGTATTAAGGGCATCGGCGAAAAAAGTGAGAAGCTCTTTAACAAACTGGGGATATATACAGTGGAGGAGCTTCTTTGCTTTTATCCGAGAGAATATGATATTTTTGGAAGGATAGAGCCGATTGCCAATGCCAGTGAAGGAAAAAATATAATTATTGAGGTTAGTCCGGCGGCTTTGCCCCAAATGATAAAAAGGGGAAATTTAAAGATTATCCAGTGCAGGATGAGAGATGCCGGTGGAAGTATAATGGTGGTGTGGTTCAATATGCCATTTATGATGAAAACGATACATATGGGTACAAAGTATATACTTCGCGGCAGAGTGATAAACAGAAATGGAATGCTTGAACTTTCACAGCCTAAAGTTTTATCTATGCAGGAGTATGCTAACCTTGTAGGTAAACTAAGGCCTGTATACCATCTTACAGCGGGGCTTACAAACAATGCAGTTGCAAAGGCTGTCACAAATGCACTGGAGGCTGTAAAATTAGACGGAGATTATTTGCCTGCGGATATCAGAAAAGAATATAACCTTGTACCATTAAAAAAGGCTATAAAAGATATACATTTTCCTGCCGGCAAAAAAGAGTGCATGGAAGCGAGAAGAAGGCTTGTGTTTGATGAGTTTTTCCTCTTTGCACTTGCGATGAGTCAGTTGAAAAAGAATAAGCATGTCAAAAATTCAAAATATATAATGGATAAGTATGAATATCAGGATAGACTGCTTGCAAAACTGCCCTATAAGCTTACAGAGGGTCAGATGAATGTCTGGAATGAGATAAAAAAGGATTTATCTTCCGGCTGTGTTATGAGCAGACTTATTCAGGGAGATGTTGGTTCGGGAAAGACAATAGTTTCAATACTTGCGCTTATAACAGCAGTTGAGAATGGTGGTCAGGGTGCTATTATGGTGCCGACGGAAGTGCTGGCGGCGCAGCATTTTGAGAGTTTTACAGAGCTGCTTGAGGATATGGGGATAAATGTATGTCTGCTTACAGGCTCTATGACAGCTGCACAGAAGAGAAAGGCACGTGCAGATATAGAGAGTGGGGAAGTTGATATAGTAGTTGGAACGCATGCGATAATTCAGGACAATGTGGTGTTTAAAAATCTGGTACTTGTGGTTACTGACGAGCAGCACCGTTTTGGTGTAAGGCAGAGAGAAAGCCTGTCAGGGAAAGGTGATGAACCTCATATGCTTGTAATGAGTGCTACGCCTATACCGAGAACTCTGGCTATAATTTTATATGGAGACCTTGATATATCTGTTATTGATGTCCTTCCGACGGGAAGGCTTCCTATAAAGAATTGTGTTGTCGGGACTAATTACAGGACGCAGGCTTACAGATTTATGGCAAAGCAGGTAAGTGAAGGACATCAGGTGTATGTTATATGTCCGATGGTGGAAGAGAGCGAAAATATGGAGGCTGAGAATGTTACAGATTATACCCAGATGCTCAGAGAGACACTGCCGCCGTCTATAAGGATAGACTGTCTGCATGGCAAGATGAAGCCTGCTCAGAAAAATGAGATAATGGAAAGATTTGCAGCCGGTGGGACAGATATACTTGTCTCAACAACTGTTATTGAGGTAGGCATAAATGTGCCTAACGCAACTATGATGATGATTGAAAATGCCGAGCGATTCGGTCTTGCGCAGCTTCATCAGTTAAGGGGCCGTGTGGGAAGAGGTTCGGCACAGTCTTATTGTGTCTTTATGGCGGGAAATGCTTCTAAGGATATTATGGAGAGACTTTCTATACTTGGTGAGTCAAATGATGGGTTTTATGTGGCAGAACAGGATTTAAAACTCAGAGGTCCCGGAGATTTCTTTGGAATAAGGCAGAGTGGAGAACTTGATTTTAAACTTGCAGATATATATCAGGATGCAGATATATTGAAAATGGCAAACGAGGCAGCAGGAAAATTTGCTTTGCAGGATATATATTCATTATGTAAAAAATATGACAGGTTAAAAGAGCGAATAATGGCGTATACTTCGGATATATTTCTTTAGACATTATTGCTTTTTTAGAAAAAATATAGTAAGATGTTAAATTATGATAATGTGGAGAAATTATATAAACATGGCAGGATAAAATCTTTACAATGCTTTATAGCTGCGTGGGATAGAAAGGAGGAGTTATGGTGACTGCATCTTATTCAGAGGAAAAGCTGTTTGAGCTTGGAAAAACAAATTATGATAAACTTGTGCTTTATTGCCATAGGCTTGAAGAGAATGGTTTCTGGGAACAGGCAGAACAGGTTATGAAACAGTCAAGCACAGAGGTACTTGACCTGTATGTTCAGTCTGTACTTATGAATCTGGCTGTGCATTGTGGAAGAATACTGGAAGTGCAGAGAGATTTTGTATGTGCAGTCACAGCGACAAATCCTTTGGGAGTACCGGAAGAGGGAAATGACATTCCGGTAAATATTTACAGTGACAGTAGAAGATTGTATGAACTTCCGCCTATTCTGTTGCAGCTTTGTGGTCTGTATGACAAGCAGAACCACGGAGATATGACAGAATATTTTCTTGATTCTTTCCTGAATATCCTGCTTTGCATGGCTTATCTTGACAAGGGCAGAGATGAGAAGGTAACAGAGTTTATCGAATTGTATTATGCCAAGATAAGTAATTTTCTTATAAACAGAACGGTAGAAGAAAATGCTGCCTATATAGAAAAGAAGCTTTCAAGTGAAGAGATTTCCTGTGATGTGGAGTGGCTTAGACAGAGAAGGGTTAAGATGGTTCCTTCTGGTGGAGTGGCCGTAGCTGAGATTAAACCGGCTCCTGTAACTGACAGTGATGCACTGGAAAAGCCTGTAAAAAAAACGGATAAAAAGAAGGCAAAGACAGGCAAGCCTCAGATTTCTGATAAAGAGAAGGAAGAGTTAAAGAAAGAAAAAGAGAGAAAAGCCAGAGAAGAGAAAGAGCTTGAAGAAAAGAGAAAAAAGGAGCTTGAGCTGAAGAGATTAGCCTTTTTTGATAGGGTTGAAGAAGAGGCAAGACTTGCAAAAGAGCGTGAAGAGTTAGAGGAAAAAGAGGCAAAAGAACAGTTTATGCTTGTTAAGCAGCGCATCAAAGAGCGTGAACAGGCAGAGCAGGCGGCAAAAGAGAAGCGAATGAAAGAGCTTATGGATGAGCTTTATTCACTTGTCGGACTTGATGATGTAAAACAGGAGATACAGTCGCTTACCAATCTTATAAAGATACGCCAGTTGAGAGCTGCGATGAACATGCCTCTTATGGACATGTCTTATCATATGGTGTTTACGGGAAGCCCCGGAACAGGAAAAACTACTGTTGCGAGACTTGTAGGAAAGATATACAAAGAACTTGGCATACTTTCCGACGGTAAAATGATAGAGACTGACCGCTCAGGTCTTGTTGCAGGATATGTAGGCCAGACGGCTATAAAGGTTCATGAGATTGTAGAACAGGCGATAGGTGGTGTGCTGTTTATTGATGAGGCATATTCACTTGTGAATCCTGATGTTCCGAATGATTTTGGCGGAGAAGCTGTTGATACGCTTGTAAAACTTATGGAGGATCACAGGGATAATCTTGTCATAATCGTTGCGGGTTATACAGAGGAGATGAAAACTTTCCTTAGAAGTAATACAGGTCTGATATCAAGATTTAACAAGTTTATAGATTTCCCTGATTATAAAAATGAAGAACTTATAGAGATAATGGGAGTTATGGCTTCAGAGGCAGGACTTAAGATGGAGGATGCCGCCAGGCAGAAAGTGCTTGAAAACCTCTGTAAACTGACTGATGAGGAGAGAGTGGATTTTGGAAATGCCAGAGGCATACGAAATGTTTTTGAAAAGATAGTTATGAATCAGGCAAATCGTCTTGTTCAGATAGAAAATCCTACAAAAGAGCAGCTTATGAGTATAATTGCTGAGGATGTACAGTGATAAAGTCTGGTTTGACCATAACTGCAGTATATGGTAAAATACACAGATAATGAATTTACATGAGGTGACACATGAGAGTTATTGCAGGAACAGCAAGAGGAAGAAGTCTTGTTACGCCATCTGGTAATCATACCAGACCTACGACAGACAGAATTAAAGAGACTTTGTTTAATATGATACAATATGATGTCAGAGATAGCAGATTTCTTGACCTTTTCAGTGGAAGTGGCGGTATAGCCATTGAGGCATTAAGCAGAGGTGCAAAAGAGGCTGTTCTGGTTGAAAATAACAGAGAGGCTTTGTCATGTATAAGACAGAATATAGATAAGATTGGGTTTGAGAATGTATCAAAGGTTATGCCTATGGATGTGATGCAGGCACTCAGAAGGCTTGACCAGAGTGGACAGCCATTTGATATAATATTTATGGATCCGCCATACAATAAAGATTTTGAGGCAAATATACTGCCATTTCTGTTAGAATCAAAAATTATAAAAAAAGATACCCTGATTATAGTCGAAGCTTCACTTGAGACCGATATATCTTATATGGAAAATCTCGGTTGTGAAGTTGAGAAGATAAAAGAATATAAAACAAACAGACATGTATTTTTAAGATGCTGATATGAGAGAGGATAAATGAGATGAGAATAGCAGTTTTTCCCGGGAGTTTTGATCCTGTTACAGTGGGACATTTAGACTTGATTCAGAGAGCTTCGGTTATGTTTGATAAAGTTGTTATAGGAGTTTTAAATAACAGTGCGAAGAAGCCTTTTTGTACTGTTGAACAGAAAATGGAAATGTTAAAACTCTCAACTCAGGATATAAGTAATGTTGAAATAGAATCTTTTGATGGTCTTCTGGTGGATTTTGTTGAAAAGAAGAATGCTGTAGCAGTTATAAGAGGAATAAGAAATTCTATGGATTTTGAATATGAACTGCCTCTGGCGCAGGCTAATCATAAACTTAATGCAAATGCAGATACAATTTTTCTTGCTACAAGACCAGAACATTCATATATAAGTTCAAGTGCGGTCAGAGAGCTTATAAAATACAAGGCGGATATAAAAGACATGGTTCCGGAACCAGTATATAGATTTGTGATGGATGAATTTGCGTATTGATAATATACTAAATTACAGGATAGGAGAAGTACATATGCAGATTAGTAGAATAGAACAGAGAATAGAGGATGTGTATTCCTTTGTAGAAAGCTGTAAAATGCAGCACCTGTCAACAACTAAAGTGGTTGTTCCCAAAAATGAATTATATGATTTACTGGATGATTTGCGCAGAGAAGTCCCAGGCGAGATAAAGAGATATCAGAAGATACTTAGTCAGAGAGATGCCATCATAGAAGATGCAAACTATAAGGCAAATGAGATTCTTGAGCAGGCAAGTAAACAGTATAATGCACTTGTTGAAGAACACAGTATAATGAAGGAAGCATGTCTTCAGGCTGAGGCTATGGTAAAGGAAGCTAATGAGCGTGCACAGGCTATAATAGAAGATGCAAGAAGGCAGTTGGCTGAGATTTGTGAGGGTGCAATAATGTATTCTGCAGATATGCTTGAATATGCGGAGAAAACTATTGATGCAGCATTTAATAATATAACAAAGAGTTCAAATGAACTTCAGGATGCACTTAAGAATCATCTTGATGTAATAAGAAGCAATAAAGCAGAACTTACAGTTCAGTTAACTCCACAGCAGGAAGAACCTCCACAGTCAGAGGCTATGGAAGAAGAGTATGATGAGATAGTAAATGAAGATTTAGAAGAATCAGATATTTAGGCATCGCAACAAGGGGTTAAAAAATAAAAAGAAAGCGATAGGGGCATTATTTATGGATGCAAAAAATGATGTTGAAGTAATAATAAATGGTAAACAGTATACACTAAGTGGAAATGAAAGTAGTGAATATCTTCAAAAAGTAGCGGTGCATATAAATGAGAAATATAATGAGTTTAAGAAACAGGAATGGTATGGAAGACTTGATCAGGAGATGAAAAGTGTTCTTCTTGGCATAAATCTTTCTGACGATTATTTCAAAGCTCAGGATATGGTTAATGAATTAAAAAAATACAGTGAAGAGATGGAAAAAGAATTATTTGAGATGAAGCATGAATTGATTTCAATGCAGACTCAGATAAAAGAATTAGAGGAAAAGAACAGAGAACTTCAAAGAGAGAAAGAGGAAGCTGAACATAAAATTATAAGACTTGAGACAGAGCTTGAAAAAGATAACAAATAGTAAAAGGGGGTGCCGGTTTTATGGGTTATCCCTTTTTTGATTATAAATGTGCTCTCTTATAATTAGAATTATTGCAGGAGGAAGAAAATGGCTGTGGATATTAAATTACCTGAGGTACTTGCACCGGCAGGTTCACTGGAAGGACTGTATGCTGCTGTAAATGCAGGCTGTGATGCGGTATATATTGGTGGGAGCAGATTTGGTGCGCGGGCATATGCTGATAATCCAGGTGAAGATGATATGATAAAAGCAATAGAGTATTGTCACCTTCATGGTGTAAAAATATATATGACGGTAAATACTCTCTTAAAAGAGATGGAACTTTTTAATGGGCTTTATAATTATATGAAACCATACTATGAAGCAGGGCTTGATGCTGCGATAGTGCAGGATACAGGTGTTATGCTTATGCTTCATAAATGGTTCCCAGACCTTGAACTTCATGCAAGTACGCAGATGACTATAACAATGGGCAAAAGTGCGTCTGTTTTAAAAAAGTATGGAGTGACAAGAATTGTTCCTGCAAGAGAGCTTACAATTAAAGAACTTCAGGCGATGAGAGAAGACACGGACCTTGAAATAGAAGTCTTTGTGCATGGGGCTTTATGTTACTGTTATTCAGGACAGTGCCTCTTTAGCAGCATGCTTGGAGGAAGAAGCGGCAACAGGGGAAGATGTGCACAGCCATGTCGTATGCAGTATGAGATACAGGATGGGAATAATAAAAGGAAACAGGGAGATTATATTTTAAGTCCAAAAGAACTATGCAGCCTTGAGCATATTGGTGAACTTATAGAGGCTGGTGTGGATTCGCTTAAGATAGAGGGAAGAATGAAAAGACCTGAGTATACGGCAGCAGTTACGGCGGCTTACAGAAAGTATGTTGACCTATACAGGAAATATGGAAAAGCCGGATACGATGAATATATAACAGGAAATAAATCTGAACTTCAGAAGGATATACAGAGACTGGCTGAGATATATAACAGAGAAGGCTTTACAGGCGGATACATGGAAGGCAAAGCTGGTGTACCATTTGAAAAAAGAGAATCGGGAAAGGGAGTTATGCTTGCCTCAAAAAGACCAAAACACGGTGGAATGTGTGTTGGAAAGGTTGTAAAAGTTGATAAGGGAAGTTTAACATATAAAGTGACTAAAGATATAGGTGTCCATGATGTCCTGGAATTCAGAGATGATATGATGACTCCTGAATATGAGTATACGACAGGTGAGGCAAAGAAAGCTGGAGAACTTGTGACGGCAAGATACCAGAAGGGTTGTGTTATACATGCCGGGGACAGTGTGTACAGGACCAAAAATGCCATGGTGCTTGATGATATAAAAACTAAATATATAAATGAAAATAAGAAGATACCTATAAATGGAATTTTTGAAGCCGGAGAAGGAGCAGTGAGCAGTTTTACTGTCTGGCATGATGATATAAGTGTAACTGTTTATGGAGGTGTATGTGAGAAGGCCGGGAAACGTCCTGCATGTGAAGAAGATGTCAGAAAAGTACTTAATCAGCTTGGAAATACAGAATTTGTCTTTGAAAATCTTGACATAATGCTTGAGGGAGAGCTGTTTTTGCCTGTGGGTGTGTTGAAAAACTTAAGAAGAGAGGCAGTCTGTGAGATACGCGATGTGATTGTAAAGCGGAGCAGACGGGTTGTTGATGACAGGGAAAACAATATATCAAAAGAGGTACAAGAGATATCAGAAAAAGTCTGTGAGAGTGCTAATGTCATAGCATGTGTTATGACTAAAGAACAGTTTGATGCAGCTGTAAACAGTCAAAAAGTAAACGATATATATTTAAAGACGGAACTTATGAGTGACAGTGAACTCAGAGAATGTCTTTATGAGTGTGATTCAAAGGGATGTTATATAGTTATGCCGCATATATTCAGAAAAAATGTGTGGGATAACGAGGAACAGAAGGCTGTAAGGAAAAAGAGTATATATCAGGAAAACTGGACAGGATTTGTGATAAGAAATCTGGAGGAATATGTATTTTTGAAAGATGTCATAAAAGTTTCGTCAGATAAGATTGTTACAGATGCAGGTCTTTATACCATGAATGAAATGAGTGCAGAATTCTGGTTAGAGGAAGGAGTACACAAAAGAACTCTTCCTATAGAGATGACAGGTCGTGAGATGAGATTTATTCCGGATAAAAATAATGCCACAGTTATTGTATATTCGCATATACCAATGATGGTTTCTGCACAGTGTACTCTTTACAATACAAAAGAATGTGCCATGGTAAGTGGAAAAGGTGCTTCTTCAGCAATGACAATAAAAGATAAAAAGGACAGGGAGTTTATAATTGCAAATTATTGTAAATACTGTTATAACACGATATATGAAAAAGTACCTATGGATATTACATCATTCTGCGATGAGATGAGAGAAATGGGTGTGGGCTCATTCAGATATGATTTTACTGTTGAATCTGGTGATGATACAGCCGTGATTTTGTCAGGAAATTATAGTGGAGACAAAAACACAGGCCACTATATACACGGTGTAGAATAGATTAACCTGTGGTGCAATTCAGGGGGGCTATATGGATAAAAAAGAAGCGGCACAAAAGCTTATAAGTATATTTGGAGACAAAAATATAATAGGAGTAATTCATTCTGTTACAGTTGAACTCTCAAAATATATTATAATAATATTATTTGCCATATATACATGGCATTGTTTTACTGTTTTTCTTGGAAAAAATACAGAGAGAAAAGACAGGGTATATTCCAGACAGAAAAAGATAATTTATGTAATACATTTTATATGTTCCATGGTTTTATATCTGAATAGTCTTGATTATTATATACTTATATTTTATGCAGCACAGCTTGCACTTTTGATTTTTGTTGGAAAATCGTATCAGTATGTATACTCGGGGTTGTCAAAACTCATACTCAATAATATGTTAATGCTGATGACGATTGGTTTTATAATGATAGAAAGACTTGATATGTCATCGGCTGTAAAACAGATGGTATTTGCCGCGGTTATAAGTTTTGCAGGGCTTTTTATACCATATATAATAGAAAAGTTCTCTTATTTTGACAGATTTGGCTGGATATATGCAGTTCTTGGAATAGTGCTTCTGTCACTTGTTTTTGTTATAGGAAAGAAACAATATGGTGCAAAAAACTGGATATCAATAGGTGGTATAGGTTTACAGCCGTCAGAATTTGTAAAGATAATATATGTATTTTTTGCTGCTGCACTTTTGGCAAGGTCCACAAGGTTTATCGATGTTGTAAAGGTGACAGTGGCTGCCGCCATACATGTACTTATACTTGTTGCAGAAAAAGACCTTGGCGCAGCACTTATATTTTTTGTGACATATCTGGTGATATTATATGCCTCAAGCTGTAATATACTATATCTTATAGCAGGAATATTTGGAGGGAGTGCGGCGGCAATAGTTGCTTATAAATTGTTTGCCCACGTCAGAACAAGGGTTATAGCCTGGCGAGATCCGTGGTCAAGAATTGATGATGCAGGTTATCAGGTTGCACAGTCTCTTTTTGCAATAGGTACTGGTGGATGGTTTGGAATGGGACTTGGGGAAGGAATGCCACAGAGTATACCTGTTGCCAAAAGTGATTTTGTTTTTTCAGCATTATGTGAGGAGCTTGGAGGCTTCTTTGGTATATGTATTATACTTGTTGAGATAAGCTGTTTTGTTATGTTTATAAATATATCACTTAGGATGAAAAGAAAATTTTATAAACTTGCAGCATTAGGACTTGCAGTAGAGTATATTTTTCAGGTGTTTCTTACTATTGGAGGTGTCACAAAGTTTATTCCGTCTACGGGAGTTACACTTCCACTTGTAAGTTATGGCGGAAGCTCTGTTATAAGTACACTGATTTTATTTGGTATAATTCAGGGAATGTATGTCCTTGATGCTGATAAGGAGGAAAGCAATGGGCAGAAAGCGTCAGTCAGACGGAAGAGAGATTCTTATAGAGAAAATAAAAGAGAAGCAAAATTATATAGAGAGTGATGTTATAAAAAATGAAGCTTCTGCGAGAAGAACTTCTGCGAGAAGAACTTCTGAGAGAAGAACTTCTGAGAGAAGTGTGAAAAGAGGCAGTGATTCTGGACAGAAAAATATGGAAGAAAAGAGGGGAAACAGACAGATTCTCGCGATTACTTATATTTTTGTGGCGATATTTCTGGGGATGGCAGCATATCTTGTGAATTTTATTGTAAAAGACAGCGATACAGTTATAAATAATCCATATAACAAAAGACAGAAGCTTTTAGCGGAGAGAGTTGTGAGGGGAGAAATATATTCCGCTGATGGAAAAGTGCTTGCAAAGACGGAGACGCTGGATGGAGGAGAGGAGAAAAGAGTATACCCTTATGGAGATATTTTCTGCCATGCCGTAGGCAGGACTGCCAACAGCATGACAGGAGTTGAGCTTGCACAGTGTTATCCACTTCTGACATCGCATGCGAATCCATTCTTACAGCTTACCAATACATTCAGGGGAGAAAAAAATCCCGGGGATAATGTTTATACCACGCTTGATTCAAAATTACAGGAAACGGCATATAATGCGCTTGGAGAGCATAAGGGTGCAGTTGTTGCCCTTGAGCCTTCTAGGGAAAGATACTTGCAATGGTATCAAAACCTGATTACAATCCAAATACTGTAGAGAAATACTGGGACAGTCTTATTGATGATTCAAAGGAAGATTCTGCGCTTGTAAACAGGGCTACACAGGGATTGTATCCTCCGGGTTCCACATTTAAACTGCTTACAACACTTGAATATATCAGGGAAAATCCTAAAAAATATAAAAGTTATGTGTATGACTGCAGTGGCTCTGATTCATTTGAGGGAAATGTTATAAACTGTTATGGGCATGAACATCATGGACGGGTAAATCTTGGGCAGTCTCTGGCAAAATCCTGTAATGGTTCATTTGCTGCCATAGGTACAAAATTAGATAAAAAATCATACAGAAATTTGTGTGAGAAATTTCTATTTAATAAGGAGCTTCCCGTAAAATTTGAATATAATAAGAGCAAATTTGAACTTAATGCCAAATCGGATACAGGAGAGGTGGTCCAGACTGCAATAGGGCAAGGCAAGACTATGATAACTCCACTTCAGAATGCAATGATAACAGCTACAATTGCAAATAAGGGTGAGATGATGGTGCCATATGTTATAGACCATACAGAAAATACTGCTGAACAGGTGGTTAAGAGTTATGCGCCTGTGTCTGCTGGAAAGATTATAAATCAGAAGACTGCCAAAATTATGGGAGATTTTATGAAATCTGTTGTAAGTGAAGGGACAGCTTCTTCTCTTAGTGATTTATCATATAAGGCAGCAGGAAAGACAGGTTCGGCAGAGTTTGATTCCCAGGGTGCATCGCATGCATGGTTTGTCGGTTACGCACCTGCCAAAAATCCAAAGATTGTGGTGAGTATTGTTGTTGAGGGAGCCGGAACAGGAAGTCAGTATGCTGTTCCTATAGCAAAAAAACTTTTTCAGGAGTATATAGGATATTAGTGTGTATTTTCTTTACTTAAT
>JAFPDA010000129.1 GCA_017425575.1 Lachnospiraceae bacterium
AGGTTTATTACGATTATTGGTGGAAAAATGGAGGAAGATTCCAATGGCAGATACATTGTTGCAGGATGATGTGATAGAAAAAGTCAATATGGATGGAGTACCTGAACAATTGGTATTTGGTCTTGATATAGGTACAAGAAGTATAGTTGGCACAGTGGGATATAAGAATGATACAGATGGTTTTATTGTGGTTGCACAGACGTCTTTGGAACATCAGACAAGAGCCATGCTTGACGGACAGATTCATGATATAAATATGGTGGCATCTACAATAAAAGAGATACATAGACGTCTTGAGGAGATGACGGGCAGAACGCTCAAAGATGTTTGTATAGCAGCTGCCGGACGAGTGCTTAAAACTGTTGAAACTGAGGCTGTGATGGAGTTTCCTGCTGAAACTGTAGTTACGAATGAAGATATATATAATCTTGAAATGCTTGGAATAGAAAACGCATATCAGGTTTTGAGAGAAGAGAAAAAAACGGATGATATCAGATTTTATTGTGTGGGCTATTCGGTGAAACGCTATTACCAGAATGGATATTCAATATCAAATCTTGAGGGACATAAATGTAACGAGATAAAAGCTGAGATTATAACAACATTTCTTCCGGATGAGGTTGTTGATGGCCTTTATGCAGCCGTTGAGAGAGCAGGTCTTTATGTGGCTAATCTCACATTAGAGCCTATTGCAGCGATAAATGTTGCCATACCTGAGAGATTTAGACTTCTTAATATTGCACTGGTGGATGTTGGAGCAGGAACTTCCGATATATCGATAACAAAAGATGGAAGTATCATAGCATATGGCATGATACCATCGGCAGGTGATGAATTTACAGAGTGTATTGCAAGACATTATCTTACGGACTTTAATGAGGCAGACAGGCTTAAATGTGCAAGCACAGAGAAAAAGCAGGCGGAGTTTGTTGATATAATGGGCATTAGTCACACTGTGGACTCTGATGAAGTATCAGAGATAATTCGAGAGACTGTGGAAACTACTACAAAGAGTATAGCGGACAAGATAATTGAGCTTAACGGCGGCAAGGCGGTAAGTGCTGTATTTGTAGTAGGAGGCGGCGGAAAAGTTACAGGATTTATAGAGTCTCTTGCTGAGTATCTTGGTCTTGCAAAAGAGAGAGTCGCTCTTCGTGGAGCTGAAGTACTTGGAAATATTAAATTTATGCAGGATAATATAAATATAGATTCTCTTATTGTAACACCGGTTGGCATATGCCTTAACTATTATGAGCAGAGAAATAATTTCATCTTTGTCAATGTAAACGGCGAGAGAATTAAATTATATGACAATAGCAGGCTTACTATAACTGATGCGGCAATACAGTTTGGACTTCCTAATGAAGATCTTTTCCCTAAAAGAGGTAAGAGTCTTATCTACTATGTAAATGGTGAGAAGAGAATGGTTCGTGGAGAAGCAGGAGAAACTGCTGTGGTAAAACTTAACGGCAAGGAAGTAGGGATGAGTACACCTATAGAGCAGAATGCAAAGATTGAAATTTTTCCGTCTACTATGGGTAAGGATGCTTCTATGGAAATAGGAAAAATTCCGGAATTTAAATCTGAGATGGTAATTAACTTCAATGGAAAAGAACTCAGATGTCCTAGATTTGTAATGGCAAATGGTGAGTTTGTATCTGAATATTATTCAATAAAAGAAGAAGATAAGATAGAAATTCTTGATTATTATACACTTGAGCAGGTTCTTGAGTTTCTTGATATAATATATCGTGGAAGAATTTATGTAAACAATGTTGCTGCAAAATCAGATACAAAAATATATGATAATTTTTCAGTGGCATGTGAGATATTAAAGGAAGAACCTAATTATTATGAGCTTATGGAAGAGTATGGAGACATACAGCTTCCTGATGCTGATGATATGCTTGAGGCAGATGACGAGTACATAAAGGCTTCTGAGGAAAAGGGAGCCAAGGAGCAGTCAGACAGTCATATAAAGGAAGAGAACAAGCCTGATAATACAGAAGAGAATAATGATAAAAGCGATATTACAGAAAGCAAAGAAGAAGAAAAGCCTCAGTCTGCTGTAAGCAGTATAACTGTTAATGTAAATGGGGATCCGGTTATACTCAGTGGAAAAGCTTCATATATTCTTGTTGACGTGCTTGATTTTTATCCTATAGATACGGCGGTTGCTCATGGAGATCACCTTGAAACAGTAGTAAATGGGGAGATATGTGATTTTATCCATCCTATAAATGAAGGTGACATTATTCGAATTGAATGGGTATAATGTGAGGTAAATTTATGAGAGTTTGCAGTATTGCCAGTGGAAGCAGTGGTAACTGTATATATATTGGTGATGAAAATACTAATATTCTGATAGATGCAGGTATCAGCAGAAAAAGAATAGTTGATGGACTGGCATCAATAGGAGTTGCTCCGGAGGATATAGATGGTATTTTTGTTACACATGAACACAGCGACCATATTCAGGGCATAAATATGATGGTGAAAATGTTTGACACTCCTGTCTATGCTACGGCAGGGACTCTTGATGCCATCAGGTTTAAAGATAAAAAGGGAGTAATATCCCTGCAGCATCTGTTTGAGGTACATCCGGATGAAAATATAAATATTGGAACTCTTAATATAACTCCGTTTTCAATATCACATGATGCTGCAGACCCGGTATGTTACACAGTTGAACATGGAAAGAAGAAAGTTAGTATGGCAACTGACTTGGGATTTTACAATGAGTATATTGTAGAGCATCTTTCCGGAAGTGATGTATTGCTTATTGAGGCAAATCATGATATTAGTATGTTGGAGTCCGGAAGCTATCCATATCATTTAAAATGCCGTATCTTAAGTGAATATGGGCATTTGTCAAATGAGGCTTCAGGGAGTCTTATATGTAAGCTTATAGACAAAAAGCTTAAACATGTGTTTCTTGCACATTTATCAAAAGAAAATAATTATCCAGAACTTGCGTATCAGGCAGTTAAATGTCAGATATGGGAGGAGATGGGAATTAACGAACTGCCATTTAATATGGCAGTTGCCAATAGAGATAAGCCGTCAGAGCTTGTCGTTTTATAAATAAAAATCAACCAGTCATTTGTAGTGACGGAATGGAGGAAACAATGAAGAAAACAGTAGTTACAGTAGTAGGAAAAGACAGCGTAGGTATCATTGCAAAAGTATGTACATATCTTGCAAATAACAGTGTTAATATTCTTGATATTTCACAGACAATTGTTAACGGATTCTTTAATATGATGATGATTGTTGATATAGAAAAATGTTCAAAAGAATTTGCAACATTTGCAAGTGAGCTTGAGCAGATTGGTGAAGAGATGAGCTGTATAATCAAAGCTCAGAGAGAAGATATCTTTGACAAGATGCACAGAATCTAAGTTTTGTTTTTGATAGCAGTATAAAAGTTTGTGATTATGGCGTTGCTATCCACAGACTTAAATTTGTAACGGCAGCGCAGAAATGAGGAAAATTATGATAAATATACATGAGGTTCTTGAGACTAATGACATGATTGAGAAGGATAATCTTGATGTGCGTACAATTACTCTCGGAATAAGCCTTCTTAACTGTATAGACAGTGATCTTGACAGACTTAATGAGAAAATTTATAACCGTATAACAACTGTTGCAAAAGACCTTGTTGCAACAGGAAAAGCTATTGAGACAGAGTTTGGTATTCCAATTGTACATAAACGTATCTCTGTAACCCCTATTGCACTTATAGGTGGTTCTGCATGTAAGACTCCTGAAGATTATGTTACTATTGCAAAGACACTTGACCGTGCTGCAAAAACTGTAGGAGTAAACTTTATTGGTGGATACAGTGCACTTGTTTCTAAGGGAATGACAGCAAGCGATGAGCTTTTAATCAGATCTATTCCAAAGGCACTTGCATGCACAGATTTTGTATGCAGTTCTGTAAACCTCGGTTCAACAAAGACCGGTTTAAATATGGATGCGGTTAAACTTATGGGTGAAATCGTACATCAGGCTGCTGAGGAGACAAAGGAAAGAGACAGTATTGGCTGTGCAAAACTTGTTGTATTCTGTAATGCACCTGACGATAATCCATTTATGGCAGGAGCTTTCCACGGTGTAACTGAGGCTGATGAGATAATTAACGTCGGTGTAAGTGGTCCTGGTGTTATGAGAAAGGCACTTGAGAGTGTTCGTGGTGCTGACTTTGGAACTCTTTGTGAGACTGTTAAAAAGACAGCATTTAAGATTACAAGAGTTGGACAGCTTGTTGCGCGTGAGGCATCTAACAGACTTGGTATTCCTTTTGGAATTATAGATTTATCACTTGCTCCTACACCTGCCATCGGCGACAGTATCGCTGATATTTTTGAGGAGATGGGACTTCAGAGAGCCGGAGCACCTGGTACTACAGTAGCGCTTGCTCTTTTGAATGACCAGGTAAAGAAAGGCGGAGTTATGGCGTCTTGTTATGTAGGTGGTCTCAGTGGTGCATTTATTCCTGTAAGTGAAGACCAGGGAATGATAACAGCTGTTCAGGAAGGAGCACTTACTCTTGAGAAGCTTGAAGCAATGACATGTGTATGCTCAGTTGGTCTTGATATGATAGCTATTCCTGGAGATACAAAAGAGACAACTATATCAGGTATAATTGCTGATGAGATGGCGATAGGTATGATAAATCAGAAGACTACAGCAGTGAGAATCATCCCTGTAATTGGAAAGGGAGTAGGAGAGACTGTTGAGTTTGGTGGTTTACTTGGATATGCGCCTATTATGCCTGTAAATCAGTTTGACTGCAGTGATTTTATTAACAGAGGTGGACGAATTCCAGCTCCAATCCACAGCTTTAAGAACTAAATGAAGTTATAATAACGTATTCTTAACATAGATACCTGATTAGACTGAGTAAAAAATTACTTGTTTAATCAGGTATTTTTACAATTACGGCAGGTTTGCTATGAATATTAAAATAAGATTGTATACAATTATACATTGACGTTTATGGTAGTTATGTATTATAATTTAGCGAAAAGGGAGAAATATAATAAGTAATGTATATTTTTATCCTAAAAAAATAAAAAATATATTACCAATAAATAAATATTTTTAATTCTGGTAATAAATAAAAAGATTTAATATCATTATTAGGAAAAGAGGTAAATTATGTCATTAGAATTATCTAAGAAAGCAGCAGCAGTTAAACCGTCATCAACACTTGCTATCACAGCAAAGGCAAAAGAATTAAAGGCACAGGGCAAAGATGTAGTAGGATTTGGAGCAGGTGAGCCAGATTTTGATACACCAGAGAATATCTGTGATGAGGCAATTAATGCTATTAATTCAGGTTTTACAAAGTATACTCCTGCTTCAGGTATAAATGAACTTAAAGAGGCTATTTCTAAAAAGTTCAAGAGCTTTAATAATCTTGATTATGCACCGGAGCAGATTGTTATAAGCAATGGTGGAAAGCATTCTTTGACAAATATTTTTACAGCTCTTTTAAATCCTGGAGATGAAGTTATCATTCCTGCACCATTCTGGTTAAGTTATCCGGAGATAGTTAAACTTGCAGGTGGTGTACCTGTTATCGTTACAACTACAAAAGAGCAGAACTTTAAGCTTACAGCAGAGGCACTTGAGGCAGCAGTTACAGATAAGACGAAAGCTCTTGTGCTTAACACACCAAATAACCCAACAGGTATGCTTTATACAGAGGAAGAGCTTCGTGCTATAGCAAAAGTTGCGGTGGAGAAAGATTTCTATGTTGTGGCTGATGAGATGTATGAGAATCTTACTTATGGTGACCAGAAGCATGTCAGCATCGCTTCATTCGGAAAGGATATATATGACAGAACAATTACATGCAGCGGTCTTGCTAAGAGTTATGCAATGACAGGCTGGAGAATCGGTTATACAGGTTCACCTTTAGCAATAGCAAAGATGATGGGAAGTGTACAGAGCCATCAGACATCAAATCCAAACTCTATAGCACAGAAGGCAGCAGTAGAAGCTTTAAATGGACCACAGGATTCAGTAGAAGCTATGCATACAGAGTTTGACAAGCGTCGTAAATATATGTTTGAAAGAGTAAGCAATATGCCTCTTTTAAGTACTATAGAGCCAATGGGAGCATTCTATGTCTTTGTTGATGCAAGTCAGGTTATTGGCAAGTCATACAAAGGTACAAAGGTAGAATCTGTTGCACAGATGGCAGATATACTTATAAATGATTACAGTACAGCTATTATCCCATGTGCAGACTTTGGCTTTGCAGATTACTTCCGTCTCTCATATGCAATTTCTATTGAGCAGATTGAAAAAGGTCTTAACAGAATCGAAGAATTTTTAAAATCACTTCAGTAATATATTGAAGTGATAAGTGAATATTTCCTTATAGATATATTAAGTGCAGGCGAGTGAATTTATGGTGTTACTCGTCTGCTTTTATATATATTTAATTGACGAATATGTATATTTGTTGTATGTTATATAGTATTCGGGCAGTTGTTAAGCTCAGAAGTTCATTAGTAAGTAGCTAGAGGGGGTAAATATGAAGGATATTAAAAAAACGCAGTTTATGTTAGAAGCGGCAACAAAGAAAGGGCACAATGTTTTTATTGAGATAGGAATTGCTCTGATTGTGTTTTTTATGGGTTCAATGTCTACATCAATTTTTCAGGTTCCTGGTATGATGGGATATCTTCTGAAAAATGAAACATATATGCATATGATGCTTACTGGCGAAATTGATATGCAAAAGATGATGGATGTTGTAAGAGATTTGCCAGAGTGGTTTAAGATTCTCAGTCTTCTGGGCGAGATAGGTCTTATTGGAATTATATTGCTTTATTGCAGATTCCTTGAGAAAAGAAAGTTTAAAACTATGGGATTTTCTGCAAAAGGCATGCCATTGCAGTATATAAAAGGTCTTATCTTAGGTTTTGTATTGTTTTCTGTTGCCTATCTTATATGCATAATTACAGGAAGTATTAAGTTTAACGGAGTTTCTTCTGATATTATACCACTTTATATAATAGGATATTTTGCCGGGTATCTTATACAGGGCATGGCAGAAGAAGTTCTGTGCAGAGGGTATCTTTTTGTATCTCTTAGCAGAAGATACCATGTAAGTACATCAATATTTGTAAGTTCATTGTTCTTTGCATGCCTCCACAGTGCAAATGCAGGACTTTCATTTATAGCATTTTTAAATCTTATTCTTTTTGGTGTGTTTGCAGCATTGCTTCTGGTTAAATGTGAAAATATATGGATAGTTGGAGCAGTTCACAGTATATGGAATTTCGTGCAGGGAGACCTCTACGGAATACAGGTAAGTGGAATGGCGGTAAGCAATTCTATTTTCACTTCAGAAATGGTATCTGGCAGAGAGATAATAAATGGTGGAAGCTTTGGTATGGAGGGCGGCATAGCAGTAACAGCGGTTCTTTTAGGTGGAATAATATATATCGTTTATGCTCTTAATAAAGAAGGAAAGCTTATAGACAAAAGTGCACAGCCAAGCTATATAGAAGTTGAGACAGAGCGTATTGTGAAAGAGATGGAGAAGGAAATGAACGGTCAGATGAATAATCCATTTGAAAATCCAATGCGCAGAAATAACAATTCACCATATGAAAATATGTATGCCAGTGAGCCTGTTCATAAGCCAATAGAAAATATGCCTGTACAGACTGAAGATTCAGAACCTGAACAGGTGCAGGAAAATGTAAAAACAGAGTTTGATCAGAATTATTTTCAGTAAATACAATAAAAATACAAATATATATAAAAACAGCTCCCTAACCTGTTTTTATATGTATGAAATTTACAGAGCTTATTGTAGCCATTGCGCGCAATAAGCTCTATTTTTGTAATTTAGTAAACGAATTTTGCATCTTGGAAGTACCGTTATTGAAATGCAGATTTTTCTGTGATATTGTGCGTAAAGAAATATAATATATGACAGGAGAGAGAAAGATTATGGAGAAAACAAAAAAGAAACAGAAGGAATTTGCGATTGTATTGGCTGTATATTTGATATGTTATGCATTTCGTGTATTTGAGTATTTCTTTTTGCGCACAGACAGAACGTGGATTGGAGAAGCAATTATTCATAAACTGATAGGTATTGGAATTTTATTTGCCACGGTAAGATTATTACAGTTAACAATGAGAGAAGTTGGATTTGTAAGAGAAAAGAGCTTATATAATCTTTTAAAAGGACTGGCATTTGGAATAGGAGTTTTTGTTATTGCTTATGCCGTAGAGATATTGATTACAGTTGCACAGGGAAATTTTGATTCTTTGCAGGTATATGTGAGTACATATGCAGTTGACCAGAATATAGGACATAAAACAGAAATAATATTTTTTGTGATTTGTATTGTGGGGAATATTATAAATGTTGTTATGGAAGAAGGAATTTTTAGAGGACTTTTTCAAAAAATACTTGAACAGAGATATTCTTTTATAGTATCTGCCGTTATTGCATCCGGATTATTTGGATTCTGGCATGTAGTAGGGCCTGTTAGAAACTATTTTGATGGAGAATCTGGAATGGAAGGATTGATTGCAAATGCAATGATGCTTGTGATAACATCTGCACTGGTTGGCTTTAAGTTTGCGTTGTTGACAAAAATGACAGGCAGTTTGTATATGTCAATGGGAGACCATTTTGTTAATAATACGATTGTTAATATTTTACATGTTGTATCAGACACTGGCATAGATGAGATGATGTTTGTGAGAATAACTGTTGCGCAGTCAGTATCTTTTGTTTTGGTTATTATTTATTTTATTTACTGGAAACGTAAATTGAGATAAGAGATTAACTTTCTGGATATTTTATGTTACTATATAAGTTGGTATAGTAAACGTAAAATAGGAGAAAGACATGCGGTTAATCATGTGTGAACAGCAGGATTTGGAAAGTCCGGAAGTTAAGATTTCGTATCAGGAGATGACAGAAGAAGTAAAACGGGTAGCTGGTTTTGTGCGTTCTGTCAGTCAGACAATTTGTTGTAAAAAAGACAATGAAAAATATGTTATTCCTGTAAGTGATATATATTATGTGGAAAGCGTGGACAAGAAAACTTTTGTGTATTGTGAAGAAGAGATTTTTCAGAGTAATTACAGACTGTATGAGATAGAGGAATTATTATCTGATTCAGGTTTTGTAAGAGTGAGTAAAGCTACCATTTTGAATATAGAGAAACTTACAGGGATAAAGACTATGGTTAACAGCAGATTAGAGGCAATGCTTTCAAATGGGGAAAGTGTCTGTGTTACAAGAAAGTATTTGAAGGAAATAAAAGAAGCATTGCTAAGGAGAAATGGCAGATGAAAAGGACGATATTAAATATTATGGCAACAACCGGAATAGCTTTGGTAGTGTTATCATTTATTGCAATGTACTATGGTGGTTCATTGATTTGCGTGAATATAGTGTTTCAGGTGCTTGGACTTAATATTATAATTTATGCCGGGATTCATATTCTAAATCGTTTTGAATATCGATATCCTATACTGGAAACAGGATTAAAACTTGTATATATATTTGTACTTGTGCTTATAAGTGGCTGTATATTTGAGTGGTACAGCAGTATATCAGTTTTTACACTGGGGGTTATGACGGTTATTATTTTTGCTGTATGTGTATGTCTTGATATGTTTACATTGCTGGATGAGGTGAGGTCAATCAATAAAATGATAGATTAGATTAAAACGAGTGTAAGGGGAATTAAAAAATGAAGGTGAGCGCATAATGGCAAGAACAGTGGCAATTGGAATACAGGATTTTGCAGATATTGTGGAAAAGAAGTATTTTTATATTGATAAGAAGGATTTTATTAAAGAATGGTGGGAAAGTGGAGATAGCGTAACGCTTATTGGAGATTGATGGAGAGAGTAAATGCATTTTGTTATCTGCAAATATAAAATTTAATAATTGACCAATAATTTTATGTTGGTAATTGATGCGATTGAAGAAATAAAGTATAATGTGAACTTCCCAATTTTTTATTTGAGTCTAAAAAATTGGGAAGTTCACATATAACGGATTATTTTTAAATTACAATTGTCTTAATTCACGAGTTTAAAAAGAACTCTTCTATCACACAGGTATGATGTTTCTTGTCTTCTCCATCCACATTATAATTAATTCCCACCAAAAGAATCTTATCACGATAACCAGATAATGCCCCCTGATATCTGTTTTCCTTTATTTGATGTATAGCTGAATCTGCCGACTTATTATACTTTAATTCCACAACCATAGCCGGTCTGTATCCCGCATTTGCCCTTGGAATAAATGCAAAATCAGCAAATCCTTTTCCAGTCGGCATCTCACGAATGAT
>JAFPDA010000130.1 GCA_017425575.1 Lachnospiraceae bacterium
CACGTTTCACTTGTCTAAATTTCCATCTGCTGCGTTGTCGTCAATCGACGATGCCACCGCATCGCCTCATTCCTCCGCCTTGCAGAATGAAAATTTATCCTGCGTGAAACATGTCGCCAATTAGCGTGGATTATACTAGATTTTATGACCACTCAAGACCTGAATACTCACTGCATTTTTCTCTGTTAAAGAGATTTTTAATTGCTTCTGTTGCAGGAACATTTTCAAACAATACTCTGTTTATCTGCTCTACTATAGGCATTGAAACATTATATTTCTTAGCAAGGTCATATGCAGCCTTTGCCGAGAAAACTCCTTCAACAACCTGATTAACCTCATCCATAGCTTCTTTCATAGTCTTCCCCTGTCCAATAAGGTAACCTGCATTATGATTTCTGCTATGATTACTTGTACAGGTAACAATTAAGTCTCCTATTCCAGAGAGACCACAGAATGTCTCAAGCTTTCCTCCCATTGCAATTCCAAGTCTTGAAATTTCCGTGATACCTCTTGTTATAAGTGCAGCCTTTGTATTGTCACCAAAACCAAGACCGTCACATATTCCTGCTGCAAGAGCTATTACGTTTTTAATTGAGCCGCCAAGCTCAATTCCTATTATATCAGGGCTTGTATACACTCTGAAGACATCATTCATAAATATTTCCTGAATCTTGTCCGCTGTCTCTTTCTCTGCTGCACCGACAACAACTGTCGTAGGCATTCCGATAGAAACCTCCTCTGCGTGACTTGGTCCTGAGAGAACACTTACATCTGCATCCGGAATTTCCTCACATATTATGTCACGAAGTGTATAGAGAGTATCTTCTTCTATCCCCTTTGCAACATTTACTATCTTCTGTCCCTTTTTAATATATTCTGCGGCAGCTTTTGCAGTTGCCCTGACATATGGCGATGCCACAGAAAAAACTATAAGATCATTGTCTGAACATGCAAGTTTCAAGTCGTTTGTCACAACTATAGACTCTGGAAGTTTCACCCCTGGAAGTCTATGAATATGTTCTCTATGCTCTGTAAGCATATCAACTTCTGACTGAACTGCCGACCACAAAACAACCTCATGACCGTTATTGGCAAGCATAATTGCAAGCGCTGTCCCCCAGCTTCCTGCACCCAGAAAACTAACTTTACTCATAGTGTACCTCCTTTATTTTTTCTTTCCTAATCCAATCTTATTCTCTGTTCCATGTATAAGTCTTACAATATTCTGTCTGTGCTGGAAATAAGCTAAAGCTGTAAACATAAGACTTACCACAATCATATGAATAAACTGTGTATCGTTTCTATGTAACAAAACTGTATTTATTGGCAGATACCACGCAACTATAAGCGAGCCAAGTGAAACATATTTTGTCAGTGCCACCACAATTATGAATACTGCAAGTCCTACCGGAATCATAAGAGGATGTGCGGCAGATAATACCACCGCAGCCGTAACAGCAATCCCCTTTCCTCCTTTAAATTTAAGATAAAAAGGATAATTATGTCCAAGCACAACTCCAAGCCCCATATAAAGACTTAAGAGATACCAGTTATCAGCAGTACCGATAAATAAACGAATAATAACGATAGGTATTATTGCCTTTGCCAAATCACACACAAAAGTAGCCAGTGCAGGAAGTACGCCTAGTGTACGGAGTACATTTGTTGTCCCTGCATTTCCACTGCCTTTGTCTCTTATATCTATATGAAAAATCTTTCCTACGATATATCCTCCTGAAATACATCCGAAGAAATATCCTATAATTATACAAATCAAATTTTCTAACATATAAGCACCTCGTACTCTAGTGTACTGTAATATCAATGTGTCAGTACACTAGTTTTTTATACTTATTTTTCTTTTCTCTCACGGATTAAGAATTTTAATGATGTTCCTGCAAACCCAAAGGCTTCTCGTATCTTATTCTCAAGATATCTTGTATACGAGAAATGCATAAGTCTCTTATCATTTACAAATATAACAAATGTAGGTGGTTTTACACTTACCTGGGTCATATAGAATATCTTAAGTCTGCGTCCTTTGTCAGAAGGTGGCTGCTGCATCGCAACTGCCTCGGTAAGTATCTCATTAAGTACACCTGTAGCAATACGAAGTGAATGATTCTGTATAACAACTTCAAGTGTGTCAAACAGTTTTGGAAGTCTCTGTCCTGTCTGTGCAGAAATAAATATTATCTCTGCATATGGAAGGAATGAAAGAGTATTTCTGATTTTCTTTGTGTATTCCTTGACAGAATTATTATCCTTCTCTACTGCATCCCACTTATTAACTGCAATAATCATACCACGGCCACGGTCATGGGCAATTCCTGCAATCTTCGCATCCTGCTCTGTCACACCTTCAACTGCATCAATAACAAGTATAACAACATCTGCTCTCTCAACAGCAGACACTGTTCTTAATATACTGTATCTCTCGATTTCCTCTTTAATCTTATTTTTTCTTCTAAGACCGGCAGTATCAATAAATACATATTCCTTGCCATCCCATGTCACAGGAGTGTCAACAGCATCTCTTGTAGTTCCTGCCACATCAGATACTATTACTCTGTTCTCTCCTAAAAGCTTATTGATTATAGAAGATTTTCCTACATTAGGCTTTCCTACGATTGCAACTCTTGGTCTCTCATCCTCAACTGCTTCTATATCATCTGGAAAAAGAGCTGTAACTTCGTCAAGCATATCTCCAATACCAAGTTTTCCTATCGAAGATATAGGATGTGGATCACCTATTCCAAGATTATAAAATTCATATACATCAGCCATATACTTGTCAAAGTTGTCTACCTTGTTTACCACAAGTACAACTTTCTTATTAGCTTTTCTAAGCATGTCCGCCACTTTATAGTCAGCATCGACAAGTCCCTGCTGTACATCAACTACAAACATTACTACATCGGCCATCTCTATAGCCATCAATGCCTGCTCACGCATATGCTTAAGCATCTGATTATTTGTCTCTGGCTCTATTCCACCTGTGTCCATAATTGTAAATGTGTATTTAAGCCACGAAACATCAGCATATATTCTGTCTCTTGTAACTCCCGGAGTGTCTTTTACGATAGATATACGCTCTCCTGCCATCATATTAAACAATGTTGATTTTCCTACATTTGGACGTCCAACAATTGCAACAA
>JAFPDA010000131.1 GCA_017425575.1 Lachnospiraceae bacterium
ACTGCTGTTCTTATGGATGCATGCAGAAAATACGGCATAAAAAGATATCATCAGGTATCTACTGACGAAGTATATGGTGACCTTCCTCTTGACAGACCAGACCTTTTCTTCACAGAGGAAACACCTATTCACACAAGCAGTCCATACAGCTCTTCAAAGGCTGCTGCCGACCTGCTTGTACTTGCATACCACCGCACATATGGACTTCCTGTTACAATAAGCCGCTGCTCAAACAACTATGGTCCATACCATTTCCCAGAGAAGCTTATACCTTTGATGATTGCAAATGCACTCAATGACAAACCACTTCCAGTCTATGGAGAAGGTTTAAATGTACGTGACTGGCTTTATGTAGAGGACCACTGCAAAGCTATCGACCTTATTATCCACAAAGGAACTGTCGGCGAAGTCTACAATATCGGTGGCCACAACGAGATGAAAAACATTGATATCGTAAAGATTATCTGCAAAGAACTTAACAAACCAGAAAGCCTTATAACATATGTCACAGACCGTAAGGGCCACGACATGAGATATGCCATTGACCCAACAAAGATTCACAACGAACTCGGATGGCTTCCTGAGACAAAATTTGCTGACGGCATCAAAAAGACTATCCAGTGGTACCTCGACAACAAGGAATGGTGGGAAACTATTATCTCCGGCGAATATCAGAACTACTACAAAGAAATGTATGAAAATCGATAATACTATCTATAATAAAAAGCAAAAATATAACGTCTCAGCATTACTGCTGAGACGTTATATTTTTGTTATATTGTTTTACAATATCTATAATCTCATTCTGCATATCTTTATTTTCACTGATAAGCTCATCTATCTCTTTTACAAGATTAGCTTTTATGCCTTCATTGTACTCTATTCTCTCACGAAGTTTCTGACGCTGCTGGTTCAAATCGTGGCGAATTTCAACCATCTCTCTGTCATCAATTATTGCAATGGCATTGCTTATCCACTTCTCTCTGTCAACTACTTCATTCTCTTTAAGTATGTCCATAAGACATTCACTGTTAAAATTAAGCTTATCTGTATTCTCTCTGAAGCGTCTCTCAAACTCCTTCATTCTGCAGTATTCATTCCACTTATTTTCAAAGTCTTTTCCACCGGTTACACCATATTTCTCACAGTTATAATCAAGCATGTTTACATTATTAACATACTTTATCTTAACCTTATTCATATAGCTTATTGCCTTATTCATCTTGCGCTCATTAACTGCAATTCCACGACGGTTTTTATTTGACTCAATAAAAATAACTGTAGAAGATATTGCAGCCAGAAGAACTGTGCCAAGATAAGGAAATGTCATGTCTATTTTAAGTGTATAATAAATAACCACAAAAAGAACAAACAATGAGATAATCAGTACAGACAATACTATTGCCATGCTTTTAAGTGCAGTCTGGCGCTCCACGATATCCCTGTGTTCATTCCTAAGCAGTCTCTTCTCTTTTTTAAGATTTGAGATATCACTTTCTATCGCTTTCTGATATGCCTCCGCACCATACATCTTTCTTATCTCGTCCACCAGAATCTCCTCATATGGTTCAAATTTTCTCATCTGGGATTCAGTTATAGTCATTGTCCTGTTCTTATAGTTATTTCTCTCTTTTACAAGATTTACTATATTTTTGCATATATCTATAAGCTCTTTTCTGTCCTCACCTGTTATCCTGTCAATTTTCTGCATATCTGTAAGGGCAGATGTAACTTTCTCATACTCATGTTTGATATTTTTAATCTGAGTATCAACCTCTCCTGCCATCTCACAGTTTTCCCTGACAACTCGCTTAATATCATCTTTGCTTACAGGTTTTACATGCTCTCTTGTAAATTGATTTTCTGCTACACTGCTTTCTTTTGAGGAAGTTTCTTCTCCTATCACTTCTTCATCAATTTGTGCCCCTGTCTCTTCGTCAACTTTTTCTTCAAGCTCTCCTTTTTTTCCTGAAAGCTTCTTTCTTCTAAAAAACATATCCATCTCCATTTCTGAGTAACCGTTGCAAAGAGGCAATGAAAGTCTCAAATTTTCATCTGCCATCAAAACTATCTGTCTTTGCACTAAACACTTCAAATACTTATCTCATCACGATACGCATCTTTCCACTGCTTTATATATCCATTTACTTTCTCATAATACTCATCCACATAGCCTGCTTTTAAAACATCCTTAAGCTTCGCAATCTTACCTACTTCCTTGACACTTTCTGCTTCCTCATAAATCCTGTCAAACTCTTCTTTTATCTTCTCACATTCTTCCTGTGGTATTCCAAACTGCTGGCTTACTGTATCATATTTTACATATCTGCCATCCAGAAGAAGTGCAAAGATATACTGCTTAAGACTTTCAGGATTTTTATTTTTCTCATATGCCTGAGAAAAAGCCTCTGCCGCCCTTACCAAATCCCCAAGATTGGCATAGACAACACCCATATTGTGATATATAGAGCCATATTCCTGAATAGAAGCCTGTAACATATCATCACTTTTTAATACACGCTCATACTCTTCAACAGCTTTCTCATAACATCCACATCTAAGATAATTGTCTGCCTTTATCTTCTGTTTCTTTCTTGTAGGAAGATTTCTTGTATCATCTATTATCTTTATTATATTATTTATTTCTTTCTCATCATAATAATCGCAGCTGCAGCAGAGAGTTACTATAATATCTTTTATATCATTTTCACCGGCAAGCATTTTTTCCATCTTGCCTGCTGTCTCTGGCATCTCAAGTTCATCTCTGAACCATACAGCAAAGTCCTGGTCAAAAAGACTTTTCTGCATAAGATATATATTGTGGCGGATATAATAACAAACCTCTTCTATAGAATAAACATTTGTGTCCGTAAGTTTAAAATAATAAGGATTTTTTGCAATTTTACTGCTGCACTGAATCAATTTCCCCATAAACAGTTATCCTTTCTAAATCTTAATATATCTCTCCCATATTCTGTTGCTGGATGGACAGAATTCTCCAAAACCATTATCCTTTAATGTAACAATACATGTATTTCTGTCAGCAAACCTTATGCGTATAGTAAATCTTGTCATTCTGTTTGCTCTTCCGGAAAATCCGCTTAATGACAAAATGTGTGCCCTTGCCTCATGCTCAAGCACATTTCTCACTATAATCTCAATCTCATCTTCGTCATCAGGTATAACATCTATACTGTTATCTATATCTTTCCATCTTGTTCCTGCCCTGGCAAGTGCAACTTCTCCAACCTCAGCATTGTGATACGTCTTTATCATTATATCGCTGACTATCATGTCATCATCAAGGAATATAAATCCATCTAATTTACCCTCACCTGCAAATTCTCTCGCCGCATAACAAGCACCCTTTGTAAAAAGATTCTGTCCCCTGAATACTCTCCTGCCTATACAAAGCTCCTTCAGCGCATCCTCTGACCATCTTCCCTCAAATCCGCTTCCGGTTATGTAGACAGTTGTAACCATCTGCTTGTGAAGAGAGGTATTTGCACTGTTTATAAAAGCATATTTAAGTTTATTCTCATCACCCTCAAGCACAAGCTGATATGGAACTACATCTGACAAATCTTTTTTCTCTGCACCAACTATATAAGGAACACTTTTTCTGTCAATTGAAATCTGAGAATAAGTAAGACCTTTTTTACCATACTCAAACATTCCAACATTATTCATCCAGAGTTCATCAGGCTGACTTACCGCATAATACATATAACTCTGTTTATGACTCTGTATTATAAGACGGTCACTTTCTATGCCGAGAGTTTGGAGTGCTTCTTCAATCACTTTGACAATATGGTCATTTTTCTCCTCGACACTTACCACCAGTTTTTTAATAGTCTCATTAGGAGAATATTCTTTAAGAATACTAAGACAGTTTGTCATAAACCGCCTTACCATCTCTACTGTACGGAATTTGTAACCATCAAGTTCAAATTCGTCACACTTTCCAGCCATCTCCAGTATATTTGTTATCTTTATATAATTTTCAGCAGATGCATTTACAGCAGCCTTTCCATAAAGCCACTGTCCGGAAGCAATATCCACTGCAATTACCGTTGGTATCTCATATTCTCTGTTCGCTCCATCTGTTCTTCCTATCGGCACTGGTTCAAAAATTTTATTGTCATAGCAGGAAATCTGGGTTACAAACTCTCCAAAGTCCATACCTACCAAAAGCTGTCTGTCCTCGTTCATATCTATACTCCACTCCTAAAATAACGGTTTAAATAAATTTTTAACTGCCTGTTGTTCTTTCGCGTACTCCTTCATCATGTCTACAAGTGTAGTATCATCCCCCATCTCTCGGGCTATCATCATAGTATTTAGATTATGATACTTACTGCTCACACGCATATTGTCCATGGATTCATCAAAATGAACACTGCGGCTCATAGTTATTTTCTCGCCATCCTTATGTATTTCTGAAATATAATACTGTAAAAGTTCATCCTGAAACAAAACAAACTCTTTTACTCTTATTCCCTCATACACTTCTTTCATAGTTTCTGTGACAAACCGGCACTCTTTATAATCAGCACCTATGTCCTCCTTTGTGGATGAAATAAAGTAACTTATCTCAACCTCGCATTCAGGATCAGCAATATATTCCACATAATGCTCATCCATAATATGTACCGGCAATGAAATCTTTCCATAAAAATCTTTAAAGAACGGAAATACCAGACCTTTCTCATAAAGATTATTTACATTATAATCTACAAATTCTGTCTCTTCCTTAGAAAGTTCCGGCTGCTGACTCAGATATTTCAAAACAGCTATAAGACATGTTATATTTTCCTGTGCTCTTACCTCACTATAGAAAAATTCAAACATCTTATTTGGTATTATCCAGTTATTTACCATATATTTATGTGCTGTCATTTTCAGAAATGCTTTTATAAGTCTCTTGTTACTTCCACCATCATAATAACTGTAAAAGATATTGTAGGCCTCTGGTGCAACTTCACCTGTAAATACCATCTGCCCTATGACTCGCTCTTCAAACTCTTTACACTCTATGCCAAAACCGTGTGCTGCGTTCCATATCTGATTTTCTTCATATATCCCGCCAATAAAATATTTACAGAGATAATTTATTATGTTCTCATCAAATTTCCCCTTATTAAATATATGCCATGCAAGCCTTACAAGCTTTACATCCTCTGTATCTATATTTTTTTCAAATGTCATGGATGCAATCTGAAGCAGTCTCTTTCCGGAAAGTTTTTCATATCCATAAAACATGATACCTTCCATGGCTTTGTCATAATAATGTCTGACCGCACAGTATTCAATAAACTGTTCCCTGTCAGTAACACTTACAAGTGACCAGTCAATAGTGCTTAACGCCGCATCCAGAAGTTCTCCTTCAAAATTATCATAATAATACCTGAGCATTGTGGAAAACACCTTGCTTTTCTGATATTCACTTATCTCCTCAGTTTCAAATATATTCTTTCTTACCTCTATAACCATATCACCCATCTGATGAAAATGGTCTGCCTTGTCATACAGATATAAAAGAAGACCTATATCATTTTTATTTCTCTCAAAACATTTTTCTGCAAGATGATCCAGATGCAGCATTTTATTACTTGTATAATCTATTGACATTGTGTATCTGTTATCCTGTCTGTCAGCAAGAAATACATGTGACTGCTGTGTAAATATCTGAACTATCGCTTTTCCATTTTTAAGCGGCACAAACTCGTCCTTTTTAAGTTCACGGTGTGTAACATATACACCTACTATATCCGGATTGCAGCAGGTAATTTCATGACTGAACATTACAGTTGGAAGCTTTGCTGCCACTGCATCATCAAGACTTTCATCATTTATAAATTCTTCATATATAACTGCAAGATTAGGGCTTATACGACTATGATTTAACTGCTCAAAACAGAATTCCTTCATTGTCTTTTTGTATGCCTCATAAGCCTCCGGAATACTTTCCTTATTTCTTATAATATATGCAAAAAGCATAGCTTTCTTAGGTATTGTAAGATGGTTGTCATAAAGGAAATAAAGCAGCACCGACTGATTGAGATATATCTCCTGCTCCTCATCAATAGAATACATATAATATTCATATAAATCTGTAAGCTTGAGATTTTTCTTTACTCCAAGTGCATACCATTTAAATGCCTCTGCACTGGTAATCTGACCTTTCATATATGTGCCGCATATTACTGAAAGAAGTTCATCCTCCTCATATTTCTCATACAGTGTACATATATCTTTGAGGATTACCGGTGAATATATCTTTGCCCTGCCTGCAAGATATGAATATCTCATAACAAGCTCTTTGTTAAGATAATCATTATTACAGCCCCAGTGTAAACATGATACAATTTCAGGTGTAAGCTCTGTCAGTCTGTCAGGATTATCATTTAAGATACTGCATATCTCAAAATACATAACCGGACTGTGACAACCCTTTTTAATGTGCTCAGATATGGCATTATATCTCACGCTCTCACTTGCATACTCAGATGATAGATAAAGCAAAAACCAGAGGATTCTCCAGTCATGCTTTCTGTTTTTGTAACATTCCTCTATATTGTAAATGCATGCCTTTTTTACCTCGGCGTCATTATCCCATATTCCCTTGAGATACTGATAGCCACAGTATAAAAATTCATCCTTTTTCTCAAGCTTATCAGCAATTTCTGAGAGTTTTTCAAGTCCCGCATTGACCTGCTGCTCCCTGTTATCAATAATTGCTATATGAACCTTCAGAAGTTCTACAAATTCTGGCATATCCTCACCATCGAAACTATTTACTATAGACTCGATTCCACTGACATAATCATCTTTATCAAGCCTGTTCATACTGAAATCCATATGAAGCTCAATCAACTGATATATTTTTCTCTGACGTGATACTTTTTTCTCCACATCACTGTGCTCTGTCCCCGGTTTAACCGCATTTACTTCAATCTCAATATTCTGTCTTACGGTACGAATTATGAGCTTTCCATAGTTATTGCCCGGTGTCATCATATCCGGGTCTATTGTAAATGCCAGCGAATATATATCATCAATAAAATTGTCAGTCCATATTATTTTGTGCTGTGGTATTATAAATGGTACATCAGACTCTATGTGAAACTCACCAAATCCCCAGTTATCTTTCTTAATTATAATCTTGTCTGTTATTTTTTCAGTACATGAATCATAGGAAAACGAGGTCTGATTTACAGACAGCTGAATAGGAAGCTTTTTATGTATAGAGATAAGAAACTCCTCCATTGACACAGCTTTGCTTGAACTTGCAATAAGACCTCTGTACAGAGCAATATTCACGCTGTCTTTATACAAAAACACCTCTTCAAAATGACTGTTTTTAAAGAGTTGCTCTGCTTCCTCACCGTTCTCTCTCGCCAGATTTGCAAAATGAAATAAATCCTTTATCTTTCCTGTTGATACAGTGCATGACGGCACATTTATCGTAACAGAAAAAGGAAGTCTTGCGCTTCCACAATCAGATATTATTCTTATATTACCTTTTATTACCTCTCCCGGAGTATATTTCTGTCCATTAAAGCGGAATTTTATCTCATTTTCCTCTCCCTGAAATGAACTCTGTTCAAGGTCTATATAATGGCAGTCTGTACTTATAAGGCCTTTCATCACTCTGCCTTTGGTATTTTTTATCTTAAAACTGCCTTCACGACACTCTCCTGAATTAACCTCCATTCTAATCAGTGAAGGAGATAACTGTATATCTGCCTGATCCCATTTAAATATTCCTTTTGCTAACTGGTCAATCTTCTCTTTCATATATTCCTCACGCTTTCAAATGTGTTGCAATTTTCCCTATTTTGATAATCGCATAATTACCTATAATCATACTATACAGACTTAGTTTTCGCAACCTTATCTTGACTGTATACCCTATTTGATATAATCTAATATTACTTTGTTCCACCGTGAACCAAAGTTACAATCTATAAAGAGCCCTTATGGCTATAAAGTGGAGGAAAAAATGATAAATATTACAGATAAAAAGCGTATCGTTGTAAAAGTAGGAACTTCAACTCTTACCCACAAGACAGGTATGCTTAATATAAGAAGAGTGGAGCAGCTTGTAAAAACACTTGCAGACCTTCAGAATGCAGGACATGAGATAGTTCTTGTATCAAGTGGTGCTATTGGACTTGGTATGGGCAAACTGGGTCTTAGGGAAAAGCCAAAGGATACTCCCGGAAAGCAGGCATGTGCCGCTGTCGGCCAGTGCGAACTTATGTATATGTATGACAATCTTTTCTCAGACTACAGCATTACCGTAGCACAGATGCTTCTCACAAAATATGTACTTCTTGAAGACAGAAGAAAGAACGTTGAGAATGCGATGGAGCGCATAATAGCGCAGGGTGTAATCCCTATCATAAATGAAAATGATACGGTTGCTATCGACGAGCTGGAACTTGAGGTTGGTGAAAATGACTCTCTTGCCGCCATAGTTGCAACTATAGCAAAAGCTGATTTGCTTATAATAATGTCTGATATAGATGGTCTTTATGATAAAGATCCACATAAACATGAAGATGCAAAACTCATACCTGAAGTTCACGAGATTACTGAGGATATCCGTTCTCTTGCCGGCGGCGTAAGCACAAAGCTTGGAACCGGTGGTATGATAACCAAAATAAATGCTGTTGAAATCGCTTATGAGGCAGGCATAGATGTTGTTCTTATGAACGGACAGCATCCAAAGAAGCTCTATGATCTTTTTGAAGAAAAAACTGTGGGAACAGTATTCTGCTGCCCTGAAAGGAATGATAAATAATGATAGAACACAAAGAACATTTTCATGGAAGTGACCTTGAAAAAATTGAAGCCGTCTATGGTATTAAAAAAGATGATATCATAAGCTTCTCCGCCAATGTAAATCCACTTGGCATATCCTATAAACTGCATAAGGAGCTTGCTTCCCACATAGATGCAATAACAACATATCCAGACAGGGAATACACAAATCTCCGAAAATGTATAGCTGACTATACACGTACAGATTTCAGAAATATTCTTGTGGGAAACGGTTCAACTGAGCTTATATCACTTGTAATACAGATTCTTAAGCCTTCAAAAGCTCTTATAATAGGTCCAACATATTCTGAATACGAACATGAAATTTCACTTCAGGGTGGACGTTCACATTATTTCAGACTTCATGAGACAGACGATTTTAAGCTTAATATCGACTCTCTTGAAGCCGCACTTACTACAGATATAGACCTGCTGGTTATCTGCAATCCAAATAACCCTACATCCTCATGTATCGACAGAACCTCAATGAGACGAATACTCGATACCTGCAAAGAAAAGGGCATATTTGTAATGGTGGATGAGACTTACGTTGAATTTTCAGACAATTACGACAAGATAAATTCAATACCACTCACAGAATATTATAACAATATAATTATACTCAGAGGAATTTCAAAATTCTTTGCCTCTCCGGGGCTTCGTCTCGGGTATGCAATATGTGGAAACCATCAGCTTCTCAAAGAGATTGACAGCCGTAAAAATCCATGGACTATCAATTCACTTGCGGCTGTTGCAGGCGAGATAATGTTTAAAGACACTGAATATATTAACGATACAACACGTCTTATCCACTCGGAAAGAAACAGAATATGTTCAATTCTCGATAATTACAGCGAGATAAAATATTATAAGCCTGACGCTAATTTTATCCTTTTAAAGATATTAAAAGATGATATAACCTCAGAAGATTTATTTGATGCAGCAATCTCCAAATCACTTATGATAAGAGACTGCTCAACATTCCCATTCTTAGATAATAAATATATCCGTTTCTGCTTTATGAAACCGGAGGATAATGATGCACTTTTAGATGTAATATTGAAGGACTTTAAATAAATAATAGATAAAATTAAAACTCCCCACCCTCTCAGTTTTGAGAGAGTGGGGAGTTTTTTCTCAATGCCTGACTTTTAAAATTTCCTACTTAACATATTTTTCATACCACATTGGTATTTGCTCCGTTATAGTATATAATTCACCGTTTTTGTATATAGCAAATCGATTAAATACTTCAGTATTATCATATAAAACAACTAAATCACATTTATCTTTTATCAAATTTAAATTTTCAAAACTTTCTATATATCTTCTTTCAACATCAGCATCTGGAATTCCATGTCCTCCATGTGCAACGCGATACAAAATCCTCTTTTTTGCAATTTCCACAGATTCAATTCCAACATAATGAAGCTCTATTTGATATCCAAGCGACTTAGCCCGATTTATATTCTTCAATATTGACTTTCCACAAAGAGTCGTTTCCTGATTAAAAGAAATACCGTTATCAAAATTATCTTTTACCTTTCTCGCCGCTATCTTTCCAGCTTTCATAACATCCCGCAGATTTCTCCAATCTCCAAATGTTCTTAATATTTCATCCGTATTAACTCTTTCTATCATTTTTAACGAATCTAAAGTTTGATACAATGTGGATTTACCAGCACCATTGACACCAGCAATTAAAATGTACTTTTTCATCAAAACATATTTCCTTTAATTACCTTTTTTTGCTTTTGCTGAAGAAAAAAATTACCAATCATCTCAAAAAAAACTCTTTCTTCTTCGTCCTTTGCTTCCATTACAAGTTGTAATGTATCCTCTGGCTGTAATATTTTCATTTCTTTATACATATCTGAATATTTTTGTACATCACACATAATATTCACCTCCCTATCATCAATACATTTGAGATGTTTACGAAACACCACACACAGTTTTTTAAGAACTATAATATACACATTATTATAGCACAATATATA
>JAFPDA010000132.1 GCA_017425575.1 Lachnospiraceae bacterium
TAAAAGTGAGGTGTCAGGATGAAAAAGGATATAACTATACTTATTGTTGATGACATAGAGGTAAACAGGCTTATTCTCAGTGGTATCTTTGAGGATGCTTATAATGTCATTGAAGCTGATGATGGGGATACTGCTCTTGAAATTTTAAGGGGTGGTGCAAGCGTTGATTTGATTTTACTTGATGTGGTTATGCCAAGGATGAATGGAATAGAATTACTTGGTTATATTAAGCAGGATGCTAGGTTTAAGGATATCCCCGTAGTTGTAAATACACAGTCAGGAGAACGTGAAAATGAGCTTCGTGCTCTTGATTCAGGTGCTGACGATTTTATTATAAAACCATACAATCCAAAGATAGTGAGGAGAAGAATTGACAATCTGATTGAAAAATATATATATCAGAGAAATGCCATGAAAGATTCTCTTGAGGATGCCCAAAACAGAATAGATGACCTTATAGATACAGTTCCGGGTGGAATAGGTACTTTTGAGACAGGAGATGGGGAAGAAAACAATATCAGACTTACGTATTTTAATGATGCTCTTTGCAGACTTACAGGATACACAGCTCATGATTTAAAACTTCTGACAAATATCTTTGAAATTATATACGAGAATGACAGAGAGACATTTATAAGACTTGTTCGTAAGGCTCAAAATGACAGTATAATAAAAAGCAAAATACGGCTTAAAAGAAAAAGTGGAGAACATATATGGACAGGTGTTACTGTTAAAAAAATACGCAAAGACAGTTCAAAATGGATATACACTGCTGTATTTATGGATCTTACAGATGAGAAAGAGGCAGAGGACATAGCTAAGAAGACACTGGTTGAACTCAGATACAGAGCTGAACATGATAACCTCACAGCTCTGTTTAACAGAGAAGCTTTTTACATAGCTATAGACAAGCTGTTCAAAACCAATCCAAATCATGAATATGTTATAGGATATTGGAATATAGATAAGTTTAAGGTTGTAAATGAACTGTTTGGAAGAAAAAAAGGTGATGAGATTCTCTGTGATGCTGCCAGATGGTTTAAAGATAATATAAGGAAAAATGGCATTTGTGCCAGATTTGAGGCAGACCATTTTGTTACATGTACCACAAAAGAATATCTTGATGAGATGTCAGATGAGATAAACAGATTTCTTGCCGGTGAAGTTAAATGGAACACGCTGAATTACCCTATTGTCTTACATGTAGGATTTTACTATGTGGAGGATATGGAAGTTCCTGTTAATCTTATGTGTGACAGGGCAAATATGGCGCTTGAACTTATAAAAAATAACTACATGACAAGATGGAGTTATTACAATGACAGTCTCAAGGAAAATATTATGGCAGAGCAGGAGCTTATAACGGAAATGAAAGATGCTCTTAAGGGACATCAGTTTTATGTATGTTATCAGCCTATAGTAGATGCGCGTACAAAGAAGACTATCAGCGCGGAGGCGCTGGTTCGTTGGAAACATCCCAAAAGAGGAATTATATCTCCGGGATTTTTCATTCCTATTTTTGAGAAGAATGGTTTTATAACCAAGCTTGATATGTATGTGTGCGAGGAGGTATGCAGACATCAGCATGAAGAGAAGAAACGCGGAAATGTAACTGTGCCTGTCTCAGTTAATCTCTCGAGAATAAATTTTTATAATAATGACCTTCACAAAGAGATTTTGGAGCTGCTTCGTAAATATGAGCTTACATCAGAGGATATAAAGCTTGAGATTACAGAGAGTGCTTATACAGATAATCCGGAGGACCTTGTGACGGCAATAGATATGCTTAAACGATATGGATTTAAAGTTCTTATGGATGATTTTGGAAGTGGATATTCATCTTTAAATATGCTTAAGGACTGTTGCGTGGATATTCTCAAGATAGATATGAAATTTATGGATGATATAGAAAATTCCAAGAGGGCAAGCAACATTGTGTATAACATAATAACACTTGCCAAAACACTTGATATGGAAACTCTTGTAGAGGGAGTGGAGACAGAAAAACAGTATGAAATGCTTGCAGATATGGGCTGTGATGATATACAGGGATACTATTTTTCAAAGCCTATCAGTGAAGAAGAGTTTGTTGAAAGACTTATGATGGAGCAGATGGCTGAATCATAAAAAAAACACTTGCAAGTAATATAAATGTGTGATAAAGTATGTTTGTTGTGTGCCGTTACTCAGGATTTGGCTTCTCCGCCCGGTTCTTAGTATCTGGTAAATATTTATTTTATAATGTCTTATAAGACATAGTATAGGAGGATAACATGATAAGCAAAGAGAAGAAAACAGAAATCATCAAAAATTTTGGACGTACACCAGAGGATACAGGTTCTCCAGAGGTACAGATAGCTCTTTTAACAGCTCGTATCGTTGAGCTTAACGAGCACTTAAAAGTAAATAAGAAAGATCATCACTCAAGACGTGGTCTTCTTAAAATGGTTGGTCAGAGAAGAAACCTTCTTGCATACCTTAAGAAGAAAGACCTCGATGCATATCGTGCACTTATCGAGAAATTAGGTCTTAGAAAATAATTATCAGTGTGTTGCTGAAAATTTTAGCAGCCATACATCAGTTTATCTGGTGTGTGGCTGCTTTTTCTGCACAATACAATTTTTCTTGCATACACGCACTAACAGTGATATACTGATAAAGATGTTGTGCAGGCGCATTCCGAGACCGCTGAAAAGATTATCAGTGTATATGGTTGTTTTTTCAGTTGTTTCGGCAAAGCCTGCAAAAAATAATAAAATTTATTGAGGTTATAACTCAGAAAGGAGATTTACATGGCATACAAATCATATTCCATGGAACTTGCAGGCAGAACACTTACTGTTGATGTAGGAAGAGTTGCAAAACAGGCAAATGGTGCTGCACTTATGCATTATGGTGATACTACAGTACTTTGTACAGCTACGGCTTCAGAAAAACCAAGAGAGGGAATTGACTTTTTCCCACTTTCAGTTGAGTTTGAGGAGAAGATGTATGCAGTAGGAAAAATTCCGGGAGGCTTTAATAAGCGTGAGGGTAAGGCTTCTGAGAACTCTGTTCTTACAGCCCGTGTTATCGACAGACCTATGCGTCCGCTTTTCCCTAAAGATTACAGAAATGACTGTACTCTTAACAACCTTGTACTTTCAGTTGACACAGAGTGCCGTCCTGAATTAGTGGCTATGCTTGGTTCTGCAATTGCAACAAGTATTTCAGACATTCCATTCTGTGGACCATGTGCTACTACACAGCTCGGTATGGTTGACGGAGAATTTATTGTAAATCCAAATCAGGAGATTTGGGATAATGGAGACCTTCGTCTTACTGTTGCTTCTACAAGTGAAAAAGTTATTATGATAGAGGCTGGTGCCAATGAGATACCAGAGGACAAGATGCTTGAGGCAATTTATCTTTGTCATGATGTTAACCAGACTATAATAGAATTTATCAATAAGATGGTTGCTGAGGTTGGTAAGCCAAAGCATGAATATACAAGTTGTGCTATTCCTGATGAAATGTTTGCAGCTATGAAAGAAATTGTTCCTCCGGCAGAGATGGAAGA
>JAFPDA010000133.1 GCA_017425575.1 Lachnospiraceae bacterium
ACATATGATAGCTTTTCTCTCCTCAATATAAGGAGTGAAAGCATCAACATAATTCTGAACTGAAGGAAGTGATGTCTTTGGATATAGCTTTGGTTCTGTAACCATCCTCTCATACACATCTCTTATTCCAATCTGTTCAACTTCCTTATCATACTTTTCCCCATCAAATGATACGTAAAAAGGTACTGTATGTATGTCATATTTTTTTAATGTGTCTATATCCAAATCACATGAACCATCACTTATAATCTGATATTCCATATTAGTCCTCCAGACTGAATTGTTTTATTTGTAGAATCTTTTATTATTACATGTAGTTTTCGTTTCTACATTATAACACATTCAATACAATTGTCAATTGTAATTATTCAGGACATCAGACCTCAGACAACACATTGTTACTTTCAATTCTTACTTCCACACTTAGGACATATATTTCCATCTTTAAATATATGGCCACATCTGTAACAGCAGACAGATGAATGCGATAACTGTGACATATATGATACACTTCTGGATTCAGGCTTTACACCAAGATACTCTATAAATTTATCAAGCACATCCACAAGATTTTTTTCATCTGTATTGTTAAACACTGAAGGAAGTTTTATTCTTTTCTGAGTTTTATGTTCAACAAAAATACCCTTGCCTTTTTTCTTTTCATCTGTACATACTGACTCTATATTTTTCACATCTATACAACCTGACTTCAAAAAACCTTTATAAAAAATATGATCCGGTGTAAGTATAAAACCTTCTTTTCCATTTCTGCGTATAGATGAGTCAAATACGGCTATCGGATATTCATATTTTCCAATAAGAACAGCATATGAACTGAGTGCCCTTCTTATAATAATTGATTCAGGATCTTTATTATCTCCACTCTGCATTTTTCTTGCATCATAAAAATGAATTCTCGTTGTATCCGAAAGCCTGCCAGTAAGACTCTTATCAAATTTTTCTACAAGCTGAATATTTTCTTCTGTCTTCATCCTTGTGAGCTTCTTATCAATAAGCTCAAGCATATTTGACTTTATCTCCGGAAGTATATCTGTCTGAGCTATCTCTTCAAGCACCTTAAGACCTTCTTCTACTGTAAGGTTATTTATATCAGGACATATCTCAAGAATCTTTTCATTATCAATCTCTATAACCCTGTCCTTAATATCTTTTATATAAGGTTCTGAGTTTTTCATCTCAAATCCCATGCTGTTGATATGTTCCATAAGTTCAATAAGACTTTTTCTGTCCTTTTTATCAGCTCTTGAAACCATAGCCTGAATTTCTTTCTGCTCTGCTTTGTCTATATAAGAATCTATTATATCCTCATATTCTTTAGTATCTATATCCTCAAATGTTTTTATTCTGTTTTTTATGCGTTTATATCTGTCTCTGGTATCACTCTGAGGGATATGTGAGATTATGTAATCCAGCTCTTTTTTGCCTGTCTGCTCAAGAAGATTCTGTATATCAGCCAGAATACTGTTTTTATCTTTATCCTCAAGTGTGCTGAAGTTTATCTCTCTTTTTAGCGACAGTATGTCTGAATATCTTTTCTTGGAAACAGCTGCCATCTTTCCCCGATAATCTTCCACTGATTCTTTTTTCTGTACAGATTCATTGGAACTATCAGTAGTATCTGAAACAGCTGCTGAAGAAATTTTATCCTGTTCAGGACAAATATGTTCATTCTGAACAAAACTTTCAGTATCCACATCACTTTTAATATTCTCCAGTTTCTCTGTATTTTCCTGTCCGTTTTCTATATTAAAATCCTGTATACCTTCAGTCGAACTTTTAGTTTTATGCGTGTTCCCTTCAGATTTACTTGTAATACCTTCAGATTTCTTTAATTTTATACTGTTAAAGACACCTTTTGTTTCTGATATTTTTCCAGCCTTTTCAGCTTTTATTTTAATCTTTTTCTTATCTGTAACTTTCTTATCTTTATTTTTGTCTGCAGTATTTTTTTGCAGTATATTTTCAGAGCTGCTCAAATGAGTTTTTTCTCTCTTTTCAGAAATAACCTCCGCATATTCTAACCCTGTATCTTCATCCGGTTCTTTCTCTTCAATGTGAGACATTATACTTCTAAGCTTGTCAGCCATCCCATCATCTTCTTCAGATACACCGGTTCCGCTTAAATTTACCGCTGAAACAGTACCAGAAGCTGCATGCTTTATGTCCTGTTCCTCCTTATTACCCTCTGATAAAGACTTTCCAAAAACTCCAGCCTGTTTTTCTTCATCCTCATCATCAAGTTTCTTAAGTTCATCTGCTATACGTGGATGATTTTTCCTATATTCAAGTTCCTGCTCTATAACTGCAAGAAATCTGTCAACATCAACCTTCGGATAAAATGATTCCTCAATCCTCTCCAATATAAGCCTTATCTCTTCGTCAGTAAGTTCTTCTAAATGACGGCACAACTTTGGCAGACTTTCTCCAAACACACCCAGTCTCTTTCCTAAATAATCAGCTTCATACATATTGTAATTGCAGTTTGCATTTCTGCCACCATTCTTACCTATAAGTCTGCGATAATCTTTAGCTGCCTTTTTGTCATCTTCAAAATCAAGTTTAAAAGCCTCACCTTCCGATAGCAGTTTTTGTGTGGCTGGTGTATAAAAGGAATTACATAACGGACACGCAAAAACTCTTGCCATAAAAACTTTTCCTTTTTCAGTTTCTATAACAAACTCCTTCTTTTCAGGATACACTGTCATATGCAGATTTTCTTTACACTCCGGACAGGTATACTTTGACATATAAAAATTGTTACCAATTCTGTCTGATTCAGCCATATCATCAGTAATATCATTTTTTAAAAACTGAGCTGATAAAAGTTTCCACTTCATATCATGCCAAAGTCCCTCATGAATATCATCTGATTCTGACATTGTCTTTTCATCAAGTTCTTTCTTTTTAATTCTCTCAACTGCAGTCGATACAACTTCTTCAAAAATTATCTGTATTCCATTATTTGTGGCAAATTTAATTCCATTTTCACTAAAATACGATTTAACATCTATCTCCTGAAGAATGTTTTTAAGCAGCATATCAAGTTTCATATAAGGCTGTTCAACCTTTATCCCGGATATAGCTTTCCACTTTCCAAAAATATAAAGCACCATATTAAACATATTTATAAGAAGCTTTCTGTCCGCAATCTCAAATATATCCCTTGGAACCGGTGGAATATCTATTATACTCGCATATGCCTTTCTCACTCCAAAATCAAAAATCAAAGAATTTATCTCACCTGGAAGAATAAGTCTGTTATCGACAATCAGAAACTCTCCTTTCCATTTCACATCAACCTTCATAGATTCTATAAGTCTGTTATACACAGATTTCATATTTTCATTTGCTTTAAGCCAAACCATAATTTTCCTCCGAAATAACTTAGTATGCTGATAGTACGGCCTCTATAACTTTTGCAAGTCCGTCTTCATCATTGCTGTAATCAGAAATAATATCTGCAACTTCCTTTGCATCATCAGTTCCATTACACATACATACCCCTATACCACATTCCCTTATCATCTCAATATCATTTGATGTATCTCCAAAAGACATAGCCTGCGCTATGCTATAACCATATCTTTTGCAATAATATTCTATGCCATATACTTTTGAAAGCTGTGGATGTACAAATTCAAACATATCTGCCTGCGACTTAAATGCCCTGTATTTTTCAGAAAGATTTTTACTGTAAAATTCCTCAATAGATTCCATTTTTTCAGGAGCAGTGCTTAGAACAATCTTACTCTGCGGAGTCTTAACCTCTTCCTTAAGATTGCATAACACAATTCCAAGATGATTATTTTTCGCTGCTCTCTGAATAGTTGAATCATTTCTGTAAGCATAGCAGTCCGCCCCCTGATATACATAAGGATTTACCCCTAACGGCTCATAAAGTTCTATTATCTCATGAACAATCTCCGGCTCAAGCTGATAAAATTTATTCTCTTCTCCGGAACTTACATCATAAAGCTCTGCACCATTTGAGCCAACCATAAAATCAATATATTTTTCAATGCCAAGTGCGGCAACACTTCTCTTTACCCCTATTATAGGTCTGCCGGAAGCTATACCAAGTTTGTAACCATTTTCTTTAAGCTTATCAAATACTTTTTTTGTATAGTCTGTAACAATCTTGTCAGATGTAAGAAGCGTTCCATCCATATCCATAACTATTATCTTTATATTTTGCATTTTCCCCTCCATCAATTCAGATACTATGTGTACAATTATAACATTACTCATGGAAAAACCAAGCAATTTTCAAATAATAAAAAAACTACGGCTCGCATTTATTTGTGAGTCGCAGTTTTTTATTATTATATTCAATTAAGGAGTCATATTTGAATGAAATATGAAATGCTTAGCTATCAGATATTCTGTACAGCAGCTCTTTCTACCGCAAGACCTTTGCTGTATTTCTTAATAAACTCATCATAGCCTTTTACATCTTCTGGGTCTGGCTCTTCAACACTTCCAGTCATTCCTGCAAATACATTTGCCTTTAAGTAATCATCAAGAGCTTCACCATCTTTTTTATTTATCATATATGATGCGAGAATTGCCATTCCCCATGCACCACCCTCACTTGCTGTATCCATTACAGATACAGGAGCATTTATTGCTGCTGCAAGGATTTTCTGACAGACACCCTTTGTTGTAAAGAGTCCGCCATGACCAAATATAGAATCAATTTTTACATCTTCCTCTTTGAGAAGTATATCAAGACCTGTCTTTAAAGCACCAAATGCTGTGAAAAGCGTAACCCTCATAAAGTTAGCAAGATTGAAATTGCTGTTTACCTCTCTGACAAATAAAGGTCTTCCCTCTTCAAAACCTGTTACATGCTCTCCTGAGAAGTAGTTGTATGACATAAGACCACCACAGTCTTTATCACCCTTCATAGCTTCTTTATATAATGACTCATAAATCTGTCCCATTGTGATATCACTGCCACAAAGTTTTGCAAATTCTGCAAAAATATTTACCCATGCATTTATATCTGAAGAACAGTTGTTACAGTGAACCATAGCAACTGCATCTCCTACAGGAGTTGTTACAAGGTCAATCTCTCTGTGAACATTCTTTAATGCCTTCTCAAGAACTATCATTGCAAATACAGATGTTCCCGCTGAAACATTGCCTGTACGAACTGCAATACTGTTTGTTGCAACCATACCTGTACCGGCATCACCCTCTGGTGGACAGAGTGGAATACCACCCTTAAGATTTCCAGAGACATCGAGAAGTTTTGCACCCTCATCTGTGAGAACGCCAGCTTTATCACCAGCCACAAGAACTCCCGGGATTATATCCTCAAGCTTCCACGAAAAACTTTCAGAAGCTATAGCAGCATTAAATTTACCCATCATATCCACATTGAACTGCTTTGTATCTGAATCAATAGGGAACATACCTGATGCCTCCCCGACACCGAGTACCTTCTCACCTGTAAGTTTCCAATGAATATAACCTGCAAGAGTTGTAAAGAAATCTATATCCTTTACATGCTCCTCTTTATTTAATATTGCCTGATAAAGATGTGCAATACTCCAGCGCTGTGGAATATTAAATCCAAATAAGTCTGTAAGCTTGTCTGCTGCCTCTTCCGTAATAGTATTTCTCCATGTACGGAAAGGTACAAGGAGTTCTCCAGCCTTATTAAAAGCCATATAACCATGCATCATGGCACTAAAGCCAATGGCACCAACTGTTGTGAGTGTAACATCATATTTCTCTTTTACATCTTTTGCAAGCTGTGCATAACAATCCTGAAGACCATTCCAGATATCATCAAGGCTGTATGTCCATACACCATTTTCATATTTATTTTCCCATGAATGACTTCCAAGTGCTATAAGATTATTATTTGCATCTACAAGCACTGCTTTAATTCTAGTAGAACCAAACTCTATACCAAGAGCTGTTTTTCCATTTAAAATAGCTTCCTTCATTTCAATCTCCATTTCTTATATTTTTATCTGTATACAATATTTCCAAGCATAAGATCACGCTTAAAATCACGAATATTTGTGTTCTTGTCGATTACAACAGCTTCGATACCCATTGCTGCTGCCCAGTCACACATCTGCTCTGTTGTAATATCATAAGAGAATGCTGTATGATGAGCACCACCTGCAAGAATCCATGCCTCTGCACCTGTATAGAAGTCTGGCTGTGGTGTCCAGAAGTTTGTTGCTACAGGAAGTTTTGGCATGGGCTTCTCTGTCTGCTTGCAGTCTACTTCATTAATGATAAGACGGAATCTGTTTCCAAGATCAATAAGAGATGTTGCAATACCCTCTCCACTCTTTGAAGTAAATACAAGTCTTGCAGGGTCTTCTCTGTCTCCCATTGAAAGTGGCTGACATTTAATCTTGATTGGTCCTTCTGCGATAGATGGACAAATCTCAAGCATGTGAGCCTGAAGTATACCCTCTTTTCCAGGAACAAGATTATATGTATAATCCTCAAGCATTGATGTACCCTTTGCATCTTTCATTCCAGCTGTCATTAACTTCATAAGACGAACCATAGCTGCAACTTTCCAGTCACCCTCTGCTCCAAAGCCATATCCTTTTTCCATAAGTCTCTGAATAGCAAGACCAGGAAGCTGTCTGAGTGCACCAAGATCACCAAAGTGAGTTACGATTGCATGGTAATTCTTCTCCTCAAGGAAACGCTCAAAACCAAGCTCAATCTGAGCCTGAACAGCTACATGTTTTCTGAACTCTGCCTCATCTCTTCCCTCAAGAAGAATCTCGTATTTGTCATAATACTCCTCAACAAGAGCATTTGTATCAGCTTCTGATACGGCATCAACGCTTGCAGCAATCTCATTTACAGGATAAGCATCAACTTCCCATCCGAATTTAAGCTGAGCCTCTACCTTATCACCTTCTGTAACTGCAACATTTCTCATATTGTCAGCTATACGCATAACTCTGATATGGCTGCTCTCAACAACACCAACTGCCGTGCGCATCCATGAACCAATCTTGTCCTGAACCTTCTCATCTGACCAGTGTCCAACAACAACCTTGCGCTCAATGCCCATACGTGTAACCATGTGACCATATTCTCTGTCACCATGCGCAGACTGATTCTCATTCATAAAATCCATATCGATAGTGTCATATGGAATTTCCTGATTGAACTGTGTATGTAAGTGAAGTAATGGTTTTCTATACTCCTGAAGACCAATTATCCATGATTTGGCAGGTGAGAATGTATGCATCCATGTGATAACACCTGCACACTCATCATCAATATTTGCCTCATTAAACGTTTTTCTTATAAGTTCATTTGTAATAAGTGTTGGTTTCCAGATAACTTCAAACGGAAGTTTTCCTGAAGCATTCAAAGCTTCAACAATTTTCCTGGAATGCTCAGCTACATTTGCAAGACACTCATCACCATATAAGTCCTGTGAACCTGTACAAAACCAAAATTTGTAATTTTTCTGCAATCTCATATCCAACCCTCCATAAATAATATACTTTTTCTTTTACATTTATCTAAACACAAAACCGTGTTTTCTAATACATTTTCTAAATTATATATAATGTATTACCAAAAGAAACTCTTTTCTTATAAATAATTTATCATATTTTCCAACAATTGTATATATTTTTTTCTAAAATATTTCAACTTTTATATTATAACATAGTCCCTGTCTGCACTGTAACAATTTTACGTTAATTCCAGTTTCCATAACGCAAAAAAATATCTCCGCAGGGACACACTTTCGCTTATCGCAATAGTCCCTTACGGAGATATTTTTTGTTATCTGCTTTAACAGATTATTTATCAAATTCTTTTCCTGTAAGCATAAGGAATGCTTCCTTATATTTGCTTACTGTCTTATCTAAAACTTCATCCGGAAGATTATAATCGCTGTCTGGATTTGCCTTAAGCCAGTCTCTTACAAACTGCTTGTCAAATGAAGGCTGTCCCTGTCCAGGCTTATATCCTTCCTGTGGCCAGAATCTTGAGCTGTCCGGCGTAAGCATCTCATCGCCAAGAACTACATTTCCATTCTCATCAAGACCAAACTCAAATTTAGTATCAGCAATGATAATTCCCTTGCTAAGTGCATACTCTGCACATTTCTTATAGAGAGCAATTGTGCAGTCCTTTATCTTATTGGCGTATTCCTCGCCTCTTCCAGGGAACTCTTTTTCGAGAATTTCAATACTCTCTTCCAAAGTAATATGCTCATCATGGTCACCGAGGTCAGCCTTTGTTGTAGGTGTGTAGATTGGCTCAGGAAGTTTATCAGATTCTTTAAGACCTTCAGGAAGTTCAATTCCACAAACCTTACCTGTCTCTTTGTAGCTCTCCCAGCCACTTCCTGTAATGTAACCACGAACGATACACTCAACAGGAATCATTTTAAGCTTCTTGCAAAGCATACTGTTTCCATCAAATCTCTCTGTCTGGAAATATTCAGGCATATCTTTTACATCTACAGAAATCATATGGTTTGGAACAATATCCTTTGTGAAATCAAACCAGAATTTCGACATCTGTGTAAGGATTGCTCCTTTTTTTGTAACCTTGTTCTTTAAGATTACGTCAAATGCAGAGATTCTGTCTGTAGCAACAATTATAAGACTGTCTCCATTGTCATATACCTCACGTACTTTACCTTCTTTAATAGGTGAAAACTCTTTCATTGTATCCTCTTTCTGCACTGCGCTTTTAATAATTGTCAATATATGTATGACGCAGTGCTGTCACACATACACAAAGCCTTTTCTAAAACCATTTTATGATATAGAGGCTGTTTTGTAAAGTTTTTTATACCTCTGACATAAACCTTGCAAGCACATTTTCAATATAAAGCTGGTCATGTACGCCCATAGTTTCTCTCGCCGAATGCATTGCAAGAATTGGTACTCCTATATCAAGCATCCTAATTGGCATATTTTCAACTGCTATAGCACCGAGTGTACTTCCACCTGCCATATCAGACCTGTTTACATATCTCTGGCATTTTATTCCGTAAGACCTGCACAGCTGCATAACAGCACCGAGCACTTTAAGGTCACTCGCATATCTTTCGGAAGCAGATGTCTTTATGGCAAAACCTTTATTCATGTATAACTTGTTAGTTATATCACTTTTCTCCGGTGAATTTGGATGTATCGCATGTGCAACATCCACAGAAAGTCCCATTGCATTTGCAACAGCACATTCAAAGTCTTCATTGTCAAATCCAAAATTCTGATATATACGTTTCAAAACAGACCTTGCTGCCATCGAGCCGGCCCCCTGCTTTGTACCACTTCCGACTTCCTCACTGTCATAAAGCACAATCATATTGAGACCGTCTTCACGATAGCTGTCTTTTATTGCATGGACACACGCCTGAACTGATGTTATATTATCAAGTCTTCCTGCGCTGAACATACATTTCTCAAGACCTATATATGAAGGCTCCTCAACAGGATATACAAACAAATCATAATTTAATATATCTGAAACCTCAGTTCCTGCCGCCTTTGCTATCGCATTTAAAATATAATCTGTCTTTTTCTTCTCATCTGTCTCAGACTGAATATCTGACAATGTGGCTATTACAGGAAGCATATCCTTCTGTCTGTTAAGCTCAACACCTTTATTCACATCGCGGTTCATATGAATGGCAAGGTTTGGTATTATAAAAAGCGGTTCCTTAAAATCAATAAGCTTTATCTCAGGCTCCATTATATTGTCACTTTTTACAACTACCCTTCCAGCTGCCGAGAGTGGTCTGTCAAGCCATGTGTTAAGAATAGCCCCGCCATAAACCTCTGCATTGCATTTAACATAATTATTTACAATTATCTGTGCTGATGGTTTTAATTTGATGCAGGGGAAATCTGTATGTGCCATTGCCATTCTAAGATTTTTCCCGTCCCACTTCTCACCTATGGAAAATGCTGCAACTGTAGAATCATATATCTTAACAAGATATTTTCCGCCAGCCTTAAGCTTCCATCTCTCACCAAGACATATCTCCTCATATCCTGCTGCTTTAAGTTCATCTGCGACATATCTTACCGTATGAAACGGAGATACAGATTCTTTTATTCTCTTTGAAAGTTCTTCTATAATAATATTTTCCTCAGACATATTTCCTCAAATTCCTTATAAATAAAGTTTCGCAATCCCCACTAATCAATTACTTTTATAGATGTTATAACAGGCTGATTCTCTGGCAGAACTGTACCATTTCCATCCTCTACAGCAACTGTCTCACATATCTTATCTACAACCTCTATTCCCTCAGTAACCATTCCGAAAGCTGCATACTGTCCGTCAAGATATGATGCATCTGCGTGCATAATAAAGAACTGTGAGCTTGCACTGTCATAATCCTGTGCACGTGCCATAGATAAAACTCCTCGCACATGTTCTATATCATTTTCAAATCCATTTTCCTCAAATTCACCCTTGATATTTTCACCAGAACCACCAGTTCCATTTCCTTCCGGATCTCCACCCTGAATCATAAAACCTGATATTATTCTATGGAAGGTAAGACCATCATAAAAGCCTTCTTTTGCAAGATTCACAAAATTTGTAACCGTCTCTGGTGCTTTATCAGCATACAACTCAGCCGATATCTTACCATAATCCTTAATATCAATCTCAATATGATGTGTGCCTGTAAGAAGTTCTCCATCTGCCTCATTCTCAGCATCTTCACTATCATCAGATGTAACATCAGCTTCATCATCCGATGTAACATCAGAAGCCACATCTTTATTAGAAGATGTGGCTTCTGATGAACTTCCACAGCCGCCAAAAGTCATTGTCATAGTCAATACAAGCATAAGTAAAACACTTATTTTCTTAAACATTTTTGTTTCCTCTTTTCTTTTTTATTTTTCTGCGTCACTTGAACCTCACACATCTATCCTACAGATGCAGTACCCTCTCTTTTATCTCCTGGGTTCTGCCCTGGTTCCAGAACTGCGTTCCTATATATCCACATGTTCTTCTGGCAACATTCATCTTGCTCTGGTCTGTGTTGCCACAATTAGGACATTTCCACACAAGCTTGCCGTATTCATCTGTAACAATCTGTATCTGTCCTGTATACTCACATACCTGACAGTAATCGCTCTTGGTATTCAGCTCAGCATACATAATATTTTCATATATATATTTGATTACTTCAAGAACTGCATCTATGTTATTCTGCATATCCGGCACTTCAACATAACTTATTGCACCACCCGGAGACAGCTTCTGAAACTGGGACTCAAACTTAAGTTTATCAAATGCAGATATCTCCTCTGTGACATGCACATGATAACTGTTTGTAATATAATTTTTATCCGTAACTCCCTCTATAATACCAAATCTCTTCTGGAGACATTTGGCAAATTTATATGTAGTCGATTCCAAAGGAGTTCCATAGATACTAAAATCTATATTTTCCTCAGCCTTCCATTTTGCACAGGCATCATTCATACGCTTCATAACCTCAAGTGCAAACGGTGTGGATTCAGGATTGGTGTGCGAATGACCAGTCATGTATCTTGTACATTCACAAAGCCCTGCATAGCCAAGTGATATAGTAGAATATCCATTATACAATAGCCTGTCTATAGTCTCTCCCTTTTTGAGACGCGCAAGTGCTCCATTCTGCCACAAAATTGGAGCAACATCCGAAAGCGTTCCTTTAAGTCTCTCATGTCTGCACATAAGAGCTCTCTTACATAAATTAAGTCTCTTTTCAAGTATTTCCCAGAAACGTTCCATATCTCCTTCAGAGGAACATGCCACATCCACAAGATTCAGTGTCACAACCCCCTGATTAAATCTGCCATAAAACTTAGGCTTATCATTTTCATCATGGTATACTGTCAGGAATGAGCGACAGCCCATACAAGGAAAACAATTTCCATCTTTAAGTTCTTTCATTATCTTTTCAGATATATAATCCGGAACAAGTCTCTTTGCAGTACACTGAGCTGCAAGCTTTGTAAGATACCAGTATTTTGAATCTTCATGTATATTATCTTCCTCAAGTACATATATAAGCTTAGGAAATGCAGGAGTTATATAAACTCCAACCTCATTCTTCACTCCAAGTATTCTCTGTTTCAAAACCTCCTCAGCAATCAGAGCAAGGTCATCCCTAAGCCTTCCCTCAGGGACTTCATCAAGATACATAAACACTGTAACAAACGGAGCCTGTCCATTTGTAGTCATAAGAGTTATAACCTGATACTGTATTATCTGAACTCCACGCTTTATCTCATCTATAACTCTGAGTTCTGCGACATCAGCTATCTGCTGCTCCGTAGCTTCAACTCCGGAACTTTCAAACTCTTCCATCACCTGTTTACGATATTTTTTTCTGCTCACATCAACAAACGGTGCAAGATGTGCAAGTGATATACTCTGACCACCATACTGCGAACTTGCTATCTGCGCTATAATCTGAGTTGCCACATTACATGCCGTTGAAAAGCTCTTTGGCTTCTCAATCATAGTCTCACTTATAACTGTTCCATTCTGAAGCATATCCTCAAGATTAACAAGACAGCAGTTATGCATATGCTGTGCAAAATAATCAGAGTCATGAAAATGAATAACACCCTGTTCATGTGCACGCACTATATCTTCCGGAAGCAGCAGTCTCTTTGTTATGTCCTTGCTTACCTCACCAGCCATATAATCTCGCTGTACACTGTTTACCGTTGGGTTTTTATTTGAATTTTCCTGCTGTACTTCCTCGTTTTTACATTCAATAAGACTCAGTATCTGTTTATCTGTGGAATTTGATTTACGGACAAGAGCATGCTTATAACGATAAGTTATATATCTTCGTGCAACGCTGAAAGCTTTTTTGTTCATAATCTGGTTTTCGACAATATCCTGTATCTCTTCTACATTCATTGCCCTGTTCATCTCTTCACAGATACCTTCAACCTCTTTGACAATCTCTTCAATCTGCTCTTTTGATAAACGTTCCAGTGTTGGAGCCTCCTTATTAGCTCTTGCTATTGCTGAAACTATTTTCTCACTGTCAAATACTTCTTCAGCACCACTACGTTTTATAATCTTCATAAATATTCCCCATTTCTGAGCGACTTACTGAGAACTGGTAATTTTCGCTCTAAAATCACCAGCTATTATGCTGTATCATTGGTATTTGATATAATACCATATGTTGTGCATAAAAACAACATCTATACCAAATATTGTCGGTACAGATGTTCGGCGAAATCATATTAGCACATATTACCCAAAAAATCAAACTCAATTTTTCAATTATATCGTTTCACATTATCTCAAAATTTAAAGCACATTCTTTTCAAGCAAGCTTGTCAAATGTGCTTTGATTTTTATTTTCTTCTTAAATTTCTAATATTCATGTTGTTGATAAATTCTTTTACATCTATAGAGATAGCTTTCTTTGGAATATATTTCATAGTAGGGAAAGCTTTTATAATTCGCTTTGCTCCTGTCATCGGCTTTCTCTTAAGAAATGCTGTATGCCGCTCAAAATAATTCTTAAGTTTCTGTTCCATAGATGCAAATTTTGACTCTGCACCATACGATTCTTTTAAATACTTAAATTTCTCAAATATTATATCCTTCTTTTCATTTAAGTTTAAAGTTTTGGCAGATATTGCATCTCTTATAGAACCGAAACTAATATCCTCAAGCTGTGATTCAAGCTCCTCTCTTATATAATAAAGAGTTTCAAGCTGTTTACTGAAATTGATAGTAGTTATAAGAGTATACATTAAATCCAAACCAGCTATTATTATAAGTCCATACATTATATGAAACTTATATTTCTCAGGAATTAAATTCATAATCACATTTACTGCAGGTTCAAATAAATCAAATAGCAGTAATGACAAAACTCCCCAGAACATAGATGGTATCAGCGCAACTCTTCCCTGAAAATTATACGGTTCTTTAGAATAATCCCACCATTTTGCATGAAAAATTTTTTCAAGCAGAACGGATGTTATATATTCTATAATCGTTGCTATAATAGCTCCGCTAAAATACAGTAATGAAGCATTCCCTGTAAATGGACGCAGAAAAATATATACCAGAGTTGCTCCCGTTCCATAAAGTGGCAGAAAAGGACCTACAAGAAATCCTCTGTTTACCAGATGCCTGTCCCTTATAGATACAAAGCATGACTCATATATCCAGCCAAATATTCCAAATATAAAAAAATGCATTATAATAAAATATCCTGAAAGTCCAAATATCAACTAAC
>JAFPDA010000134.1 GCA_017425575.1 Lachnospiraceae bacterium
ATTGTAACTACATTTTTCTTATCTCCGGAAATATATAATGGAATTATATCAAGCTCATTTACCTGATTTATCAATTTTCCATTCTGAAATTCCTTTAAATCCTTTTCCTCATTTAATATCTTCTGATCTGCCTCGGACATCTGGTCAGATAAACTGTTCATTCTCCATAAAAATGCACCCATTCCAGCAACCATCAAAAGACTTGTGACAAGTACTAATATCAACTTCTTTTTCATAATAACCCTCATTTCTGAGCAACTTTCTGCAAAACTATTTGTTTTTGCTCATAAACAAACAGCCGTGTATCTATATTTAATTAAATTCATATCATAGGATAGAATTTAATTTTTCATAGAGATCAGGGTAAATCTTTTTCATTCTAAACGGCTTTAACTGTTTGTCAAGAAAACAGTGGCCTGATTTTCCTGTGGTACAAAGTTCACCGTCTCTGTAAATCTCATACTCCACATCCATCTTTATGCCATCAAATTTTGTAATTTTAGTATATATATCTATCTGCTCATCATAATGCAATGGCTTTATATACTTGCAATCCACTGACATCACAGGAATAATTATCCCCATCTCTTCAAGCCCTGCATAGTCAAGACCAAATTCTTTCATCATATATAACCTTGCTTCTTCAAAGAAACGTATATAATTTGAGTGATGTATTATCCCCATCTGGTCAGTCTCATAATAATTATTTCTTCTTTTATATACAACAAAATTCCCATCCATAGCTTCAACTCCATTCATAAATATAATGAAATAATTTGACACACATCTCTTTAAAGTATATCATATTATGATTATCATAAGCAAGTTTTTACAGATATGTTCTCCCAAAGTTTCTTTTCACCTTGCTCTGCGAGAACATCTTTAAGACAGGAGGTTACTTTGAATTTAATTACAGCAGAACATTTAACACACTCATATACAGAAAGATTATTACTCGATGACACAGCCTTTCATCTCAATGAAAATGAAAAAGTAGGTATCATAGGTATAAATGGAACCGGAAAATCTACTCTTTTAAAAATACTGGCAGGCATCACAGAACCCGATGAGGGAACTATCACTATGGGAAGGAATCTCCGCATTGGATATCTCCCACAAAATCCCGAATTCGATAATGGCGAAGATGTAATACACGCTTCACTTCCAAAACCGGAAGATATTGCAGATTCACCTGACAATTATGAACCACAGGCCAAAAATATGCTTAACAAACTTGGCATAACAAATTTCACCCAAAAAGTAGAACAGCTTTCCGGTGGACAGAGAAAGAGAATAGCACTTGTGCGCACGCTTCTCACACCTGCAGACATCCTTATACTTGACGAGCCTACAAACCACCTTGACAGTGCAATGGCTGAATGGCTTGAATCACATCTCAAAAACTACAGAGGCGCTCTGATTATGATTACCCATGACAGATATTTCCTTGACAGTATCGTAAACCGTATCGTTGAGATAGACAAAGGAAAACTTTACAGCTATAGCTGCAACTATCTGGGTTTCCTTGAAAGAAAGGCTGAACGTGAAGAAATTGCACAGGCAACAGAGAGAAAACGCCAGAGCATACTCCGTACAGAAATAGCATGGATGCAGCGTGGTGCAAGAGCCCGCTCTACAAAGCAGAAAGCCCATATTGCGAGATATGAAGCCCTGCGCGATGCAAAAGCACCTGTCACAGACAGTTCTGTGGAAATAAGTTCTGCATCATCACGTCTTGGAAAAACTACTATCGAGCTTGAAAACATAAGCAAATCTTATGATGGAAACATTGTTATAGATAATTTCACATATATATTCTTACGCAATGACAGAGTGGGTATCATAGGTCCTAACGGCTGTGGAAAATCTACTCTTATGAAAATCATTACTAAGAATCTCCAGCCGGACAGCGGAAATGTCACAATAGGACAAACTGTAAAAATAGGTTATTTTTCACAGGAAAATGAGGCATTAGACCCTTCTATGCGAGTTATCGACTATGTGCGTGAGGGGGCCGAGGTAATTCACACAAAAGACGGTACTGTGAGTGCCTCTGTAATGCTCGAAAGATTCCTTTTCCCACCAGACCAGCAGTATTCCATTGTAGGCAAGCTCTCCGGTGGAGAAAAGAGAAGACTTTACCTTTTAAGAATACTTATGGAAGCACCAAATGTACTTATACTCGACGAGCCTACAAACGACCTTGATATACAGACATTAACCATACTTGAAGACTATCTTGACAGCTTTGACGGAATCGTAATCACGGTATCACATGACAGATATTTCTTAGACAGAATCGTGTCACGAATATTTGCCTTTGAAGGGAACGGTATTCTCAAACAGTACGAAGGCGGATATACAGACTATATAAATTCTACTGACAAAAAAATTTCCGTTACAGATGCAGGTATAGACAACAATTCAGATAAGGAATCCCCTTCTGAAAAAACAACAAACAAAAACAACTGGAAAGACAGCCAGGCAAAGAAGAAAAAGATGTCTTATAAAGAAGAAAAAGAATATGAGACAATCGAATACGACATTGCTGCCCTTGAAGAAGCCATTGAGCAGACAGATAATGATATACTTGCAAACTCCAATGATTTTGTAAAGTTAAATGAGCTTACACAGAAAAAAGAAGAACTCTCTGCACAGCTTTCTGAAAAGATGGACAGATGGATGTATCTTGAGGAGTTGGCCGCTGAAATTAGTGGAAACTAACGTCAGTTTTATTTGACACCGTTTTAATTATATGGTAGATTATGTATGTGAAAGTTTTGTATCCGTACAAAGCGACAACAAATATTTTTTCATTTTTAGGAGGCAGTACAATGAAGGGTACAGTAAAGTGGTTCAATGCTAAAAAGGGGTTTGGATTTATTTCAGATGAAACAGGTAAGGATGTATTCGTACATTTCTCAGCACTTCAGATGGACGGTTTCAAAGTTCTTGATGAAGGCGAAGCAGTTGAGTTCGACGTTGTAAACGGCGAAAAAGGACCTCAGGCTTCAAACGTAGTTAAAGTTGGTTAATTAATACCGTCTGCTACGTGTTATAATCAACTAATGAATCATTCTTATTTTTATATTTATATATTTAAAAGTTTTTTGATTTAATGACTGGGTTATAACAAAAGAGAGACTTTTTAAAGTCTCTCTTTTTAGTTTACCTGTACATATCATTTATTAAAGTCTTTTATAATCTCTTCTCTCTCATAACAGCTTGCATAAGAAGCAATGTCATTTATAAGTTCTGCCTTTTTGTCTTTATCAACAAAATCTGCATTATCCAGAGCCTTTGCAAACAATTTTATATCTTCTGTGTCCATACCACGCTGTATAAGTCTGTATGTCCTGTCATCATTATTATACTGAATATTAAGACCATACTTCTGAAGTGCATGTATATCTTCGTATACACTCTTTCTCTCTCCTGCCACTCCTGACTCAGCAATCCATTCAAGAATCTCCTGCATACTTACACCATGGTCTTTATCTGTTTTCTCAAGAAGAATTTCCATAACAAGCAAAACTCTTATTCTTATATTTTTCTCCATACGTATATCTCCCATGCCCGATGGCGTTTATTTAGTATCACCTGCATCCATACGAATAAGATTCATAACATCAGGCTTTTCACTGAAAAGAACCTCAAAAATCTGTCCAGGGTGTGGGCAGCTCTCTATCTTGTCTCCCTTGTCATCTCTCATATCTTCTACTACAACTGTAACATTCTCACCTGATGGTTTCATTATCTCAACTTCATCGCCAACACAGAATTTATTTTTCTGCTCCATAACAGCATAGCCATCTTCTGTGATATCCTTTACAAGTCCAAGATATGTGTAACCTTTTACATACGTGTTATTGTCATATATCTGTGTCTCATGTGTTGTAGGTCCATAGAAGAAACCTGTAGTAAACTGTCTGTATGTGCATTTTGATATCTCTGTCATATAGTAGTCTTTCTTTGACTCATATAACTCAGGCGACTCAAAATAGTCATCTATCGCCTGTCTGTATGTTCTTGCAACATCTGCAACATAAAGCGCTGTCTTCATTCTACCCTCAATTTTAAGACTGTCGATACCGGCATCTACGAGGTCAGGAATGTGCTCTATCATACAGAGGTCTTTTGAGTTAAATATATATGTGCCTCTCTCATTTTCCTCTATTGGAAGATACTCTCCAGGTCTGTTTTCCTCTACGATGTAGTATTTCCAGCGGCATGGATGTGTACATGCTCCAAGATTGGCATCTCTTCCTGTAAAATAATTACTGAGAAGACATCTTCCTGAATATGATATACACATTGCTCCATGTATAAAAGTCTCTATCTCAAGGTCATCCGGAATATTTTCTCTTATCTGCTTAATTTCAGCTATCGAAAGTTCTCTTGCAGAAACCACTCTCTTTGCTCCCTGCTGCTGCCAGAAAAGATAAGTCCCATAATTTACATTGTTACTCTGTGTACTTATATGCACCTCTATCTCCGGACACACTTCTCTTGCAATCATAAATACACCGGGATCAGATATAATAAGAGCATCTGGTCCAATCTCTTTAAGCTCTTCAAAATATTTTCTTACTCCGTCAAGGTCTCTGTTATGAGCTGTTATATTTGCAGTGACAAATACACGTTTTCCATATTTGTGTGCAAATTCAATACCTTCTCTCATATCCTGTGGAGAAAAGTTTTTTGCCTTTGCACGAAGCCCATACATATCCCCACCTATATAAACTGCATCTGCACCATACATTACAGCCACCTTAAGCACCTCAAGACTGCTTGCCGGTACTAAAAGTTCCGGTTTTCCATTCTCTAACATAATCATCCTCATTTCTGTATTGCTTTATTTCTCTTTACACATTGAAACGGCTGCACCATCTCCTACCGGCAGTATAACCGTATCAAACTTCTCTGAATGCGTGAGATAAAAAAGATACTCTCTCATTCTTCCATGTATAGTTCTGTCACGCCTTGTAACAGCATAACGCGATTCTATTATCTCACCCTCCTGCAGTACATTGTCTGTAACCAGCATTCCATCATCGGTAATAAGTTTCTCAATGTACTCCAGAAAATTCATATACTGCCCTTTTGCCGCATCCATAAATATAAAGTCATATTTATTTCCTTTTTCCACAAGTTCCTTAAGAACCTCTGCTGCATCTCCCTCTATAAGATTTATCCTGTCAGTTTTCCCACAGTTCTCATAGTTTTTTCTTGCATCTCTTATTCTTACAGGTACTTTCTCTATTGTGTCTATAACAGTATCCTTCGAAACATACTCGCTTATAAGCATACTTGAAAAACCTACAGCTGCGCCTATCTCAAGCACTGCTTCCGGTTTTTTCATTTTTAAAAGGAAGCTAAGCAAAGACTGCATCGAGCGCCTTATAATAGGCACTTCATCAGCGATGGCAGCTTTCTCAACTTCCTTAAGGTATTGTGGTATATTCCAGGACAATGAATCTATAAACACTGCCATTCTCTCATCAATAATCATACATAACCTCAATCACCAAATGTAAGTTGTTTTAAAATAGTTTCATAGTCCATACTTGTATTTAATGTATATTTTCCAGGTTTAAGTTCAAGCTCATCCGGCTCCATAAACTTTGTCCGTATATAAAATGTCTGTCTGTTTACAATAATCCTATTTTTATAAAGTCTGTCTGCAACCATATCAATTGTATCCGACGAATCAACCTCAAAATCAACATCTGTCCCCGGAGCTTCCTCGACTACAACCGAGCCAAATATCTCATAACAGAATGTATAACCTTTTTTGCAAAATATAACTGTACAGTATATCACAACAAATACAAGCAATACATTAACCATAACATACAAAGCTCCACGCAGCGCAGACAAAGCATACTGCAACTTACTCTTCATTTTCAGTTCTCCAAAAAGTCTGTTTCAATATTTATCTCATCAAGGAACTGATGCTGAAGCTCTCTCACAAATACACAATACTGATGCTCTGCTGCAAAAAACTCTTTTGACAGAGAATTATTCTGCAAATCATAATATTCCTTCTGAAGTTTATTATTCTCATATATAAAGTTTTCACAATCTGACATTTGAAGTTCCAGACTTCTCCTGTGGTAATCTCCTATCCTGCTATAAAGCCCGGGATCATTTTTTACCTGTTCAAGCAAATTGTGGTACTGATTATATTCCTTAGTCCTCATCACTGCTTCTGTAAGCTTTTTCATCAATTCCTGTGTCTCGGTCATTATAATCATGTCCTTTCCGTATGTTGTATGCTTTTACATTACTATTCGACTTCCATAATAATTGGAAGAATCATAGGATTTCTCTTCATCTTTTTCCAAAGATAATCGCCGAGACTGTCCTTTATCTCAGTCTTAATCTTAGTCCAGTCTGAAACCTTATTGTCAAGACATCTCTCAAGTGCAGCATATACAATATTTTTAGCCTCATCCATAAGATATTCTGATTCTCTCACATAAACAAATCCTCTTGATACAATATCCGGTCCTGCCAGAAGCTGATTAGTATATTTTTCAAGAGTAAGAACAATAATGATAAGTCCATTCTCCGAAAGATGCTGTCTGTCCCTGAGAACTATATTTCCAACATCTCCTACTCCAAGTCCGTCTACCATAATTCCCTGAGACTGAACTTTTCCTACAAGAGAAGCTTTCTCATCATTTAACTCAAGCACATCACCTGAAGAGAGAACAATTGTATTCTCTTTTGGAATACCAAGTCCCTGTGCAAGTTCTGCATGGAACTTAAGATGCTGATACTCACCATGCACCGGTATTGCATACTTAGGTCTTGTAAGTGTATATATAAGCTTAATCTCTTCCTGAGACGCATGACCTGATACATGTGTATCCTGAACAATAACCTTCGCTCCCTTTGCAGAAAGCTCATTTATCACCTTAGAAACTGATTTTTCATTTCCAGGTATAGGTCTTGAACTGAAGATAACAGTATCTCCCGGCTCAATAGATACCTTTCTGTGAAGATTTGCTGCCATTCTTGACAAAGCTGCCATTGCCTCACCCTGACTTCCGGTAGTTATAAGCACTAACTTCTCCGGAGGATAATTCTTCATCTGCTCCATGTCAATTATAATATTTTCCGGAACATCAAGATAACCAAGTTCTGTTGCAGTATTGATAACATTTACCATGCTTCTTCCTTCAACAACAACTTTTCTTCCATAAGTATCTGCTGAATTTATTATCTGCTGAACCCTGTCAACATTTGAAGCAAAAGTCGCAACAATTATACGGCTCTTATCATTTTCTGCAAAAATGTTGTCAAATGTCTTTCCAACAGTTCTCTCTGACATAGTATAACCAGGTTTCATTACATTAGTACTGTCACACATAAGTGCAAGTACACCTTTTTTACCAAGTTCTCCAAATCTCTGTAAATCTATGGTCTCGCCGTTTACAGGAGTATAATCAATCTTAAAGTCTCCTGTGTGAACTACTATACCTGCCGGCGAAAATATGGCAAGTGCCGCCGCATCAGAGATACTGTGATTTGTTCTTATAAACTCTACCCTGAAACAGCCCAGATTTATAGACTGTCCATATCTTACAACTTTTTTCTTGACCGGCTTTGGAAGCACATGTTCTTTAAGTTTATTATCTATAAGTCCCATAGTAAGCTTTGTGGCATATACCGGCACATTGATATCCTTAAGTACATAAGGAAGTGCTCCAATATGGTCTTCATGACCATGTGTAATTATAAACGCCTTAACTTTGCTTATGTTTTCTTTAAGATAAGTTACATCCGGAATAACAAGATCTATTCCAAGCATATCATCTTCCGGAAATGATAAACCACAGTCCACCACTATAATACTATCCTCATACTCGAATGCAGTTATATTCATTCCAATCTGCTCAAGTCCACCAAGCGGTATAATTTTAAGTCCGTGTCCTATCTCATTTCTTCTGTCAGAATCGCCTGGCTGTTCTTTACGCATGTTGCGTCTTCTAAGTGGTACCCCTGTTTTTCTTTCACCACTGCGTCTTCTTGGTGCCGGAGTTTTCTTAGTTTCTTCACTAACTACCGGTGTAGCTTCTTCGTAATTATTTCCAGCTATTTCGTTTTCATTATTCAATTATTTATTCCTGCCTTTCTTCACACGCACATAAAACAGGTAAACAAAAACAAGCAATATCCCTATTATTTTTTTAGACACATTACCTCATTTTTATCGCTATTATATTACACGTGTTCTTTTATATCTCTATATCAATGTCCTCGAGAGTTTCTTCAAAGACCTTTGAAATCGCTTCCATTTCTACATCGTCCTCAACCATCTCATAGATAGTTTCTTCGTTCGCCTCTGTCATCTCTTTTAAAATATATGCAGCAGCTTCCTCATCTTCTTCATCATCACTATCTGTTACAAGAATATAATTTACTCCTGCTATAGTAACCTGTTCAAGTACATAAAAGGGTACAGTTTCCCCATCCTCATTAAAAAAATCTATTGTTTTTTTATTTGTTTCCATCTATATTACTCCTCTATATACAATTTTTTCAAGGTACACAATTTAAGCCCTGTAAACAGAACTAAAAAAACACTTATTAAAGTATGATTTAATTTTTATTTTCCGCTTATACTGTCAAGATAACCCTGCAAAATAAGAGATGCCGCTATCTTGTCAATAAATTCTTTTCTGTTTTCTTTTCGAACTCCGCCCTCATCAAGCACTGCATCCGCAGCAACTGTAGTAAGTCTCTCATCCCAGTATATTATCTCAAGTCCTGTACGACGCTCTATCATATCTCCAAATTCTTTTGTTCTCTCACAGCGGTCGCCCTCTTCATTGTTAAGTTTTTTAGGGAATCCAAGTACTATCTTATCAACTTCATATTCATCTATGAGCTGCTCTATGCGTGCAAGAGTCTGTCTAAGCTTATTGCTTCTCTCCCTCTTAACAGTCTCAAGTGGCTGTGCTGTCATAAGCATAGCATCACTTATTGCAACACCTACTGTCTTTGCTCCATAATCAAGCCCCATTACTCTCATAAATAATCTCCATACTATTTTTCAAAGTTATTTTTAATATAATCCTCAAGAAGCAGTTCTATAATTTCATCACGCTCAACACGACGTATCAGACTTCTGGCTCCTTTATGGCTTGTAATATATGTCGGATCTCCTGACATAACATAACCAACTATCTGATTTACAGGATTGTAACCTTTCTCTGTAAGAGCCTGATAAATACTCGCAATCACATCTTTAACTTCTATCTCCTGTTCCTTCTGAACCTTAAAATACTGTGTATTATTTATTTCCTGCATAAGGTTTCAAGCCTCCGTTTCTCACGTACATTTTTATTTAATAATATAGTAATATATCTATAAAGAAAAAACAACATTTTTTTAATAATGGTTTATTTTCAGCAAAATTCACCAATAACTACCGAATCATTTAAATGTCCCAAAATTCGTACAGTTGCGATAGTATTGCATCTTGAAAGTGCATCTTCTTCTTTTTCTGCTGGTATAGCAACTCTTATATATCTCTCATTATAACCTGTGAGATATTTTTTTCCGTCAATCTCACTAATCTCCTCTATAAGAACTTCCTCTGTATCTTTTACCGCCTTCTTCTGATATAAAATCTCAAGTTCTCTCTCTATGGCAAGCAGTCTGTCACTTCTCTCTGACTTTATACTCTCTGTAATCTGTCCTTCCATCTTATCAGCGATAGTTCCCTGTCTTCTCGAATACTTAAACACATGTATCTGTGCAAACTCCACCTGCTTTGCAAATTCACATGTTTCCACAAACTCTTCCTCTGTCTCCTGCGGAAATCCTACTATTATGTCAGTTGTAACCGCTGGATTATCATAATATTTTCTAAGAATTTCAAGCCCGTCTGTATAATCTTTTGTTGTGTAATGTCTGTTCATGCGTTTGAGAACAGTATCACATCCGCTCTGAAGTGAAAGATGAAAATGTGGACATACTTTCTTTATCGCACTAAGCCTTTTTACAAATTTCTCTGTAATTATTCTAGGTTCAAGAGAACTAAGTCTTATTCTCTCAATTCCCTCCACCTCGCTTATAGCCTCCAGAAGTTCAAGCAGAGGTTCTCCCTCAAGTTCAAGAAAACTTCCAGCCTTGCCTTTATCAACGCCATAGGAAGATACATGTATGCCTGTTATGACAACTTCCTGAAAGCCTCTGTCCGCAAGCTGCTGTGTCTCACTTACAACATCCTCAACAGTTCTGCTGTGCAATTCTCCCCTCACAAAAGGAATTATGCAATATGTGCAATACTGGTTACATCCATTCTGTACTTTTATATATGCTCTTGTATGTTCCTCATCCAAAGCTGCCTGTGACATTTTACATTCACCATGTTCTGGCATAAGACGGTCCTCAAGTCCACGCTTCTTAAGTTCATCGCAAACCATTTCAACTAGTTTTTCTTTGTCTTTATTTGATATGAAAAGGTCAACACTTTCGTCTCTTTCTCCCTTCTTCTCTGAAGAATCAACATAACATCCTGCCGCAGTAACAACAGCTTCCGGATTCATTCTTTTTGCACGGTGAAGCATTTTTCTTGATTTTCTGTCAGCTATATTTGTAACTGTACAGGTATTTACAATATATGCATCTGCTTTTTCATCAAACGCAACAATCATATGACCTGCCTCCTCAAACGCCTTTTTCATTTTTTCAGTTTCATAAGAATTTACCTTACATCCAAGAGTTAAAAATGCTATTTTCAAATCTGACCTCCATTTTTCCGTAATGTTCTCCCTGAATCTCACAAAATCAAGCACCAATAAACTTCGAGAGAATATTATATTTTTGTTTACATTGCATATTGACTTTTTGCCAAGTAATGTTAGTATATAATTGTAAAAAAACTAATGGAGGTAGCAATTATGAAAACAGTAAAAATTTCTTTAAATTCAATCGACAAGGTAAAGGCTTTCGTAAACGATGTTACAAAGTTCAACACTGACTTTGATTTAGTATCAGGAAGATACGTTATCGATGCTAAGTCTATCATGGGTATTTTCAGTCTTGACCTTTCAAAGGCAATCGACCTTAACATTCATGATGACGAAAATATGGATGACATACTTAAAGTATTAGCACCATACATCGTAGAGTAATACTTAACTTACCTTTCTGAAATGACATCATTTTTGATTGTCTTGGGGATTTTAGAATCAAGAGTTGTATTGGGAGAGCATCGAAAGATGTTCTCTTTTTTTGCCTTTTTTAACATACTACAAGGTGTAAATTAAATAAGCATGTTTAATTTACACCCTGCAGTTTTATTTCTCCACTAGTTTTATTCTGATATATTATTACTCATCAATCTCTATTATCTCAATAGTATCAAGAGCAGTTTTTACCATATCATCAATTTTCTCTGACAATTTTTTTTCTGAACATCTTATAACTTTTACATTAGGCTTTGTTACAGGATGTTTAGCTACAAATATTGTACAACAGTCTTCATATGGCTGAATCGAAGTCTCATAAGTTCCAATTTTTTCTGCTATATCAACTATATCCTGCTTATCGAAAGCAATAAGTGGTCTGTAGACCGGAAGTTCACACACATCATTTGTAGCCGCAAGACTCTGCATTGTCTGACTTGCAACCTGTCCAATGCTCTCTCCTGTTATAAGTCCAAGACAATCATTCTGCTTTGCAAGCTCCTCTGCTATCCTCATCATGTATCTTCTCATAATGATAGTAAGCTCTTCGTGTGGACACTGCTCATATATATACATCTGAATATCTGTAAAGTTGACAACATGAAGTCTTATCTTTCCAACATAACGTGATATAAGTTTTGCAAGGTCTACCACCTTCTGTTTTGCACGCTCACTTGTATAAGGCGGTGCATGGAAATACACTGCATCAATATATACACCTCTTTTGGATATCATATATCCGGCAACCGGGCTGTCAATACCACCTGAAAGTAAAAGCATACCCTTTCCGGCTGTTCCAAGCGGCATACCGCCAATACCCGGATACACCTTGGAATATACATATGCTTTATCGCGCACTTCAACCCAGATATAAACTTCCGGTGAATGTACATCAACTCTCAGTTCAGGAAATCTGTTAAGAAGATATGCTCCCATCTCTATGCAGACTTCCGGTGATGTATACTGATAATGCTTATCACTTCTCTTTGATTTTACCTTAAATGAGAAGTTACAGTTCTCATACTGTTTCTCAACAAAGTCTCCAACGAC
>JAFPDA010000135.1 GCA_017425575.1 Lachnospiraceae bacterium
GAATCCATCTCAGCAAAACTCATTACACCAGTAACAACATCACTTCTAATCATAAAAGGTGGAATGCAGTATGTGAAACCTCTGTCTATCATAAAATCTCTTGCATATGAGATTATTGCTGAATGAAGTCTCGCAATATCTCCCATGAGATAGTAGAATCCATTTCCAGCAACTTTTCCAGCTGCGTCTAAATCGATTCCATCGAATTTCTCCATAATCTCTGTGTGATATGGAACTTCAAAATCAGGAACCACCGGCTCACCAAACTTCTCAATTTCCACATTCTCTGAATCATCTTTTCCGATTGGAACACTAGGATCGATAATATTTGGAATAGTCATCATTATCTTCTTAACTTTTTCCTGAAGTTCTTTTTCCTTTACAGAAAGCTCTTCAAGACGGGCTGCCTGTCTGCCAACCTCTGCCTTTTTAGCCTCAGCCTCTTCTTTCTTACCCTGTCCCATAAGAGCACCGATCTCTTTAGAAATCTTGTTACGCTGTGCACGTAAATCATCAGCTTCTTGCTGAGTCTGTCTTGCCTCAGCATCAAGTGCTATAACTTCATCAACAAGTGGAAGCTTGCTGTCCTGAAACTTATTTTTAATATTCTCTTTTACTATATCTGGATTTTCTCTCAAAAATTTAATATCTAACATTTTCTTTCTTTTGCTAAAAACATACACATGTGTATATGCAAGATGATTTCATCTAAATAGCTTTCCCTTTCTACATTTTTACTAAATAATATTTTACACACAATGTAAATATATTGCAAGAGTGAACTAATCGTTACTGTAATCTGAGTCTGTTACCGTAACCTGAGTCTCAGTTTCATCACTGCTGTCACTGATACCTTCCGCACCAATAGCTGCTTCTGTTACAACTGAAGTATCTGGTTCAATAATCTCCTCTGGAGTTGGTTTATTTTGAGGCTTCTTCTTAATTTTGTACTTATCAATCTTTACAGTCTTTGAATATGACCCTTTTGTTATCATAAAACCTGATGTTTTGAAAGTTCTTACTTTCACATAATATTTCTTATCTTTTTTTACTTTTTTAATCTTAAATATACTTATCTTTGCATTATCAACTCTGCCTGCACCTACCTGTGTGAATTTTCCTTTTTTTGAAGTTTTTACAAACACCTGGTAACCTGTTCCTCTAGGCTTTTTAATCTTTAATGTTATTGTATTCTTTGCTCTTTTCTCAACTTTTACCGTGGCCCTGCCAGGTTTTGATGCAGCATCTGCCTCTGTGTATACAACACTTCCAGACATAAGTGCAAATACCATAATCAATGCAATAATTTTTTTCTTCAACATATCTTTTACTCTCTCCTTTACTTATGCTAAAAAGCATTTTTCAAGAATAGCACTTTTTACTTTTCCATAATACATATCGCCCTCAAGCACATCACATCCAATAGAAAGTGCATACTCTTCCTGAAGTTTTGTATGGATACCTCCACATGCAACTGTCATTCCAAGTTCTTTTGCCATAGACACAAGATTTTTTAACATTATCTTCTCCTTATCATCAGCCATATTCACACCAAAAAATTCTCCGTGGAATTTTATACCTGTGATAGGAAGTCTTCTGATAGTATGTATAGCTGTATGGTCTGAACCAAATCTGCTTATTATAACTTTATATCCTCTGCTCACCAGAGTCTTTATCGTCATGTCAAACACAGTTGTCTCCTGCGCAAAATATCTCTCATGTATCTCAAAAATAATATCTGAAGGTTCAAGACCATTTTTATTTACAACAATATCATCAATTATATCAGCCGCATTTGAAAGAGATAATTCACTTGCAGTAATTTCTATTGACAATGGAACAACCTTGTTGCCCTTCTTTTTCCATGCCCCCATACTACAACATACAGAAGCTAAAGATTCAAAAGCAAACTCCTTAAGCTTTCCTCCTCTTTCAATAAACTTCAACAATTTAACAGATTCTATATACTGTCCATCGTTTAATATTACTCTTGGAACTGCCTTACAGCCTATAATGTTTTCTTTATTTCCTTTAAATCTAGGCATATAATAAATTTCTATAGTCTTATTTCTTATCGCTGAATATATCTCATTTATTATCTCTTCCTCACAGAAACGCTCTTTCTGAAGATCATCTGTATATATGGCATAATGATCTCCCATAAGTCCCTTAATACTTCTTCTTGCAAGGTCTGCTCTTTCAAGCATATCAGAAAGTTCCTTATCCTCCGGCTGAACAAGATATATACCTGTAGTTGTTCCAAACTTTATATTTCCCTCTTTCTGATCATACTCTTCTTTTGAACTTACTATTGAAGACATGATATTCATAAGATCTCTGTGATGTTCATATTTAAACAGTACAACAAAATAATCTCCATCAACTCTCGAACATATACCATCATCGGCAATATTTTCTTTTATTACCTTTGTAAATATCTTAAGAATATCATTACTGATAGAAAATCCATACTGATGCTCAATTTTAAGAAATTCATTTATATCTGCACATAAAACAGCATAATGATCATCATCTTTTCTACACCTTAATATTCTCTCTGCTTCGCTTAAAAACGAAGCATATGGCATAAGTCCTGTCACAGAATCATCAGCTTTTGCCTGTGCTGATTTTGCCATGGCAAAAAGTCTGCTTTCAACATTACTGTTATCAGATACATCAACAATATTCTCTTTTTTCACAGCACGAATTATGCCGTGTATCTTTGTAGGCTTATCACTGCCATCTTCACTGATTGATATAGCAATAAGTTCAAAAGTCTGATAGTTTCCCTTATTATTTTTCATTCTGAAAATACGCTGTGAACTTCCTACATTATTCTTTCGTTCTTCAAAATCCTCCTTAAACATTTCAATGTCGTCAGGATGGAAATCAGCTTCCATATTTTCATTTCCAAAAATCTGCTCCACAACATCACTATTTATGCTTCCCGGAGCAGTATAGCCGGTTCTTGTAAGTCTCTGTTCCTCTATATTATATGTCCACAATACTTCCTCTAAAAAGTGTGTTATAAGTTCTGCCCTCTTTATATTGTCGTAAAAATCAACCTCAAGCTGTTTCTTTGAAGTGATATCTGTAACAACACATAAAAATACAGGCTGTCCCTCATCATCATCAATTCTTCTGCCACTCACATATACCCATTTTAAATCATTGCTCTTTGAAATACACCTGCACTCAAAACCAAGCATACCATGATTTTCTATTGCCATATCAATACA
>JAFPDA010000136.1 GCA_017425575.1 Lachnospiraceae bacterium
AAATATATTGGAGGCATGCAGTCAGACTCATACAGAGTATGTGAGGCTTTTGAGAGAAGATACTTTTGAGGATAATAATAATTCGCAGGTTATAACTGTCCCGGATGTAAAGCATGCGGCAAGGTATCTAAAAGATAATTCTGAGGGACAGATTTTTATCTCGACAGGTTCAAAAGAATTACATGAATATCAAGTTATACCCGATTATAAAGAAAGAATAATAGCAAGAGTTCTTCCAGTAGAAGCATCAATAAAGAAATGTGAAGAACTTGGTCTGAAACATACTATATATGAAAAAGGACCATTTGATTACGAGCAGAATAAAGCAGCTTTTTCAGAAGAAAATGCAGAGTGGCTTGTAACTAAGAGTGGAGGAAAAGCCGGAGGCTTTGATGAAAAATTAGATGCGGCTCTTGAGCTTGGGATGAAGGTGATAGTTATCACAAGACCAGAGGAGAGGACAGATGGTAAGTCGCTTGAGGAAGTAAAATTGCAGATAAGTAAAATGCTCCGAGAGTAAATGTTTAAATATAACATAAATGATTGACAGACAATGTGGATTGCAAATGTCTGTTTTACAGATAAGGAAGTGTATGCTATGAGGAAAATAAGAGTTGGCAGCAGGGAGAGTAAACTCGCTGTTATACAAAGTGAGATTGTCATTGATATGATAAAAAAGAATAATCCTGATGTGGAAGTTGAACTTATAACAATGAAAACCACAGGAGATAAAATTTTAAATACAACTCTCGACAAGGTGGGAGGAAAAGGTCTTTTTGTAAAGGAACTTGACAGAGCACTTTTGGCGGGAGAGATAGATATTGCCGTACATTCACTGAAGGATGTACCTATGGAGATAGATGACAGGATTCCACTTGTAGCATTTACAAAGTGCGAAAGTCCCTGTGATGTACTTGTACTTCCAAAAGGTGTAAATGAAATTGACTGGTCAAAGTCGATAGGCTGTTCAAGCATGAGACGTAGTATTCAGTTTAAGAAAATGTATCCGGATGCTGTGATAAGTCCTGTGAGGGGAAATGTTCTGACAAGGCTTGATAAACTTGACAGGGGAGAATATTCAGCTCTGATACTTGCAAATGCAGGGCTTAACCGTCTCGGACTTTCTGACAGGATAAGCCGTATATTTACAGAGGATGAGATGATACCTGCCGCAGGTCAGGGGGTTATCGCAATACAGGGCAGAGCAGGTGAGAATTATGATTATCTTGAAAAGATAGATAACAAAGAATCAAAGCTAAAGGTTGAGGCAGAGAGAGCTTTTGTAAAAACCCTTGACGGCGGATGTTCTTCTCCGGTTGCGGCACATGCGGTACTTCAAGGAGACAGAATAAAGATAAAATGCCTCTATGTAGATGAAGAAAATATGAGTGTTGAAAATATGATTATAGACACTATTGAAGGTGATGTTTCAGAGCATATATCTCTCGGAGTAAAACTTGCAGAGAGAGTGAAAAAACAGGATAAGGCAGGTGAATAATATGGCAGGAAAAGTTACATTGATAGGAGCAGGTCCCGGAGATATTGGTCTTTTTACCTTAAAGGGATATGAGGTTTTAAAAAATGCGGAGG
>JAFPDA010000137.1 GCA_017425575.1 Lachnospiraceae bacterium
ACTGCTTGTGTGAATAGGTGTTTCCTCTGTGAAGAAAAGGTCTGGTCTGTCAAGAGGAAGGTCACCATATACTTCGTCAGTAGATACCTGATGATATCTTTTTATGCCGTATTTTCTGCATGCATCCATAAGAACAGCAGTACCTTTGATATTTGTGTCTAAGAATACTTCCGGGTTTTCGATAGAGCGGTCTACATGACTCTCAGCAGCAAAGTTTACTACCATATCAGGTTTTTCTTCTTCGAAAAGCTTATATACAGCTTCCCTGTCAGTAATGCTTTCTTTTACAAATCTGAAATTAGGATTGTCCATTACAGGAGCAAGCGTTGAAAGATTTCCTGCGTATGTCAGGCAGTCAAGACAGATTATACGGTAATCAGGGTATTTGTTTAACATGTGAAATATAAAGTTGCTTCCTATAAATCCGGCACCACCGGTAACGATAATATTCATTATAAAATCCTCCTATCTGAGTTCATCCATATATTTTTCATTGAGTACATCCATAAGATACTGGCCGTACTGGTTTTTCTTTAAAACCTCATACACTTTTAACACATCTTCTTTTGAAATCCATCCGTTAAGATATGCAATCTCTTCAAGACATGCAATTTTACGATGCTGATGAGTTTCTACAGTCTTTACAAAGTTTGTAGCTTCCACCAGGCTTTCATGTGTACCGGTATCAAGCCATGTAAATCCCTGACCGAGAAGCTCGACATTAAGGTTATTGTTTTCAAGATAAATTCTGTTAAGGTCAGTTATCTCAAGCTCACCTCTTGCACTTGGTTTTAAATTCTTTGCATATTCTACAACTTTATTGTCATAGAAGTAAAGACCTGTTACACAATAGTTGCTCTTTGGTTTCTCAGGTTTCTCTTCAATAGAGACAGCCTTGCCTTCTGAATCAAATTCAACAATACCAAATCTTTCAGGGTCATCTACATAATAACCGAATACAGTGGCACCTTTTCCGGACTCAGCATTTTCTACTGCGGCCATAAGGCGTTTTTTAAGACCATGTCCTGCAAAGATATTATCGCCGAGAACCATTGCAACTGTGTCGTCTCCGATAAATTTTTCACCGATTATAAAAGCCTGTGCAAGACCATCAGGACTTGGCTGGATTTCGTAAGAGAGATTTACACCAAACTGATGGCCATCGCCAAGAAGTTCTTTGAAGCGTGGAGTGTCCTGTGGTGTTGAGATTATAAGAATATCTCTTATTCCGGCGTTCATAAGAACTGACATTGGGTAGTAAATCATTGGTTTATCATAGATTGGTAAAAGCTGTTTTGAAGTTACCATTGTGAGTGGGTAGAGGCGTGTTCCAGAGCCTCCTGCTAAAATAATTCCTTTCATAGTAATCCTCCGTTTTTTGACTGGTGACAGTTCAGTTATAAGTTGTCCTTAAAGTTACTTTAGTGAGGCTGAACTGAGTTACGTTTGTGAGTTATAAATTCCTTTAAAAATGGTATTTGCTGTAATTAATTTTATATGTTATATTCGAAGTATAAAAGGTGACGTAAGGTAATGTGCAAGAGTTTTTTTGATTTTTTTGTTGGAAAAATTTTTTTGATTTAATTTATTTATGTTGTGTGTTGATATAGTCTTATATGGCAGGAGTGGTTTGAGATAAGGGAGTGTGAGATTGTGTGAATAAGGATGGTTTTTATTCTTCAGGGCAGTTTGCCAAGAAGGCTCATGTGACACTGAGGACTATAAGGTATTATGATAACCAGAATATTCTGAAGCCTTCTTTTGTTACGGAGCATGGTGCGAGATTTTATACGGATGAGGATTTTGTAAGACTGCAGCAGATTCTGCTTTTGAAGTATCTGGGTTTTTCGCTTGAGGATATAAAGGAGATGACTATTGAGGATGCAGATTATCATTTTCTTTTATCTTCACTTGAACTTCAGCTTAAGCTTGTAAAGGACAGGATTGAGCAGATGCAGCTGGTGGAGAAGGCAATAGAGGATACTGCGGAGGAGATAAGGGTTAATAAGTCTATCGACTGGAATAAGATGCTTGACCTTATACATCTTACAGGTATGGAGAAAAGTCTGAAAAATCAGTATAAAAATGCGTCAAATATCTCGGCAAGGATAAATCTTCACAGTATGTACTCAAAGAATAAACAGGGGTGGTTTCCGTGGATATATGAGAAGTGCAATATAGTGGATGGAATGAAT
>JAFPDA010000138.1 GCA_017425575.1 Lachnospiraceae bacterium
GTTAAAATACTTAAGATGTGATTCTGAGACAAGTCTGTAAAGATTTATACGCCCTGTCTCATTTTTTGCAAGAATTACCGCATGGTGCGCCGCCATTTTGCCTATCGCTTCATCTGACGGTCTGCCAAAATCGTTAAGTTCTGAGAGAGTTGTAACATTCTGCTCTGACAATCTCTCTATAAGCCTTACAAATATCTCTGCCGTAGCACCCGCATCATCAACAGCTCTGTGATGCTTTTCAAGAACTACTCCCAGTGCTTTTGCAACTGTATCAAGCTTGTAATTCTTAAGCTCTTTTAGGACTGCCCTTGACATTGCAACTGTGTCAAGGACAGTAAAGTCAACTTTAATTCCAAGCTCGTCTGCTTTCTGGCTTATAAATCCAGAGTCAAATGCCGCATTGTGTGCGACGAGGGCAGCATCTCCACAAAATTCAAGAAACTCCGGCAATGCTTCTTCTATACCCGGTGCATTTACAACCATTGAGTCATCTATGCTCGTAAGCTCTGTAATGTGGTATGGAATAGGACGTTTTGGATTTACAAACGTGCTGTATCTTTCTGTTATTTTTCTGTTTACAACCTTTACAGCTCCTATCTCAATTATCTGGTTACTCTTTGCTCCTATACCAGTCGTCTCAAGGTCAAATACTACAAATTCACCGTTAAAATCCTGTCCCTTGTCATTCTGGACAGTATCTATAAGGTCATCTACAAGATAAGCCTCCATTCCATATATAACCTTAAGCTCATCTCCCGGCTTCAGTGCATGGTCTGCATCCGGGAAAGACTGGACAACACCATGGTCTGTTATCGCCATGGCCGTATGCCCCCATCTCTTTGCTGTGGCTACATAGTCACCGACAGCCATAACTGAGTCCATCTCGCTCATCTGTGTATGCGCATGAAGCTCTACCCTCTTCATGCCTTCATAGTTATCCATTCTCTTTACTCTTGTATCTTTGCCCGGTTTTATTCCTCGGATGGAAGTTATGCTAATCTCCCTGCTGTAAGTATCAAAAAGCGGCATACCCTTTACCTGTATGAATTTGCCTTTTTTTATCTTGTCACGGATATCGTCAACCTCATCCTTAGGCATAAAAATCTTTGCTGAAATAGTATCTGTAAAATCTGTTATATTAAACATATATATTATCTTTTCATTTCTTATCTCTCTCTCTTCAACAGACAATACCATACCTTCAATTACAACTTCACCAATCTCGCCCTGTATATCAGCAATCTTAATCTTATTGCCATCACAGTTACGTCCATAAAAACATTCCTCATCGACAGGACCCTTTCCATAACCTGCCTTTGAGCGAAATGTTTTCTTCTCTCCACCGTTATTATTAAATGACTTTTTGGGCGTTTCCTCTTTTTTCACCACGGCTTTTTCCGGTTTAGCTTCTGAAGCCTTAACCTTTGTATCCTGCTCTTTATTTTCAGTAACCAGCTCTGATGTATTATCAACCGCCACTATATTTTCATCAGCATAAGCCGGTGCTTCTTCATAATAATAAGGTTCAGGCATATATGGCTCTGCGACGCTGTAAGTTCCTGTCATAGCCTCCTCTGCTGCCACCTCAACAGGCTCTGTATATTCAAGTTCTACTTCCAGCATAAGCCCTGCTTTGCCAAGAAATATACTCTTTAATTTCTCTATAAGTTCATTTTCGCGGGCGCGATACATAACATCATCCTCACAGGAAATATGCATAACGCTGTCTGATATATCTACTTTTCCGCTGTATAATATATTAAAGTCGAGAATATTTGTCTCTTTCAAAAGCAGCAGTATACTGTCCTTATATTCTTTCCAGAAATCCAATGGCCTGTACTGCTCTGACAATATAAATTTTTCATGTACAAAAACAGTATAACCAGCCCCATTAAGAGACTGGTTAAGTGAATATTCCAATAAAGAGATTTCCCTGTATGCTATTATAAACTTACTGTTAATGTATACATCTATCTTCTTTTTCTTTCTATTTGCGACAACTCTGGACACCATTACATCCTTGAAAAGTTTTCTCTGTCTGTCAGTAAGTTTTATATCACAAAATGTATCCAGCAATAACTTTTCCATTAAGCTCACTCCATATTTTTATTCTGTGCCTGCATAAGCTCTAACTCCTCTTTAAGTGCATCAAGCAGCTCTGATTCCGGCATCTGGCGGACTACCTCACCTTTCTTTATAAGTATTCCTACTCCTTTTCCTCCGGCAACACCTATATCTGCCTCTCTTGCTTCTCCCGGACCATTTACGACACATCCCATTACAGCTACTTTTATGTCCAGGTCAATGTCTTTTACAAGCTCTTCAACCTTTCCTGCAAGTCCTATAAGGTCTATCTGTGTGCGTCCACATGTTGGACATGACACAACAGTCACACCGCCTTTTCTAAGTCCAAGTGTTTTTAATATAAGCTTGGCAGAACGTATTTCCTCAACAGGGTCTCCGGTAAGTGATACTCTTATAGTATCACCAATTCCCTGATATAATATATTTCCAAGACCTATGGCTGATTTAATATTTCCACTGTTTACAGTTCCGGACTCTGTGATTCCGACATGCAAAGGATACTGAGTGTGTTTTGCAATAAGCTCATGTGCTTCTATACACATAAGTACGTCTGAAGATTTAATACTGATTACGATATTGTCATAATCCATGTCTTCAATCATTTTCACCTTCTGAAGAGCACTCTTTACAAGACCTTCGGCTGTAACTCTGCCGTACTCTTCTATAATCTCTTTCTCAAGAGAACCACTGTTTACACCCACTCTTATAGGTATATTTTTCGCCTTCGCAGCCTCAACAACAGCTCTTACCCTGTCTTCTGAGCCGATATTTCCAGGATTTATTCTTATCTTGTCTGCACCATTCTCAATAGCGGCTATTGCAAGACGATAGTCAAAGTGAATATCTGCCACCAGCGGAATGTGAATCTGTTTTTTTATATCTTTGAGAGCCTTGGCAGCCTCCATTGTAGGCACTGCACATCTTATAATATCACATCCGGCTTTTTCAAGTTCAATTATCTGGCTGACTGTAGCTTCTACATCTTCTGTCTTTGTATTTGTCATTGACTGAATTGCAATTTCATTTCCACCACCGATAGTACGGTTTCCTATTGTTATCTTTTTAGTAGCATCTCTATACATAATAATCTCCATTCCGGAGCAATTTTGCTGCAAGCGGCCTGTTTTGCTCCTAAACAAACAGCTCTGTCACATATTTGTCACTTTATCTGATAAGCTTTATTATATCATTATACATTACAAATACCATAAACAACATCAAAATAACGAAACCTGCAAAATGTACAAAGCCTTCTTTATTTTTATCAATAGGTTTGCCCATTACTGCCTCAATAAATATAAATACAAGTCTTCCACCATCAAGTGCAGGGAATGGTAAGAGATTCATAACACCAAGGTTTGCACTTAAAAGCACGGACATATAAAGTATCTGCATAATAACTGCACTTATACCAAAACTTTTACTCTGCTCAATGGCTCCGCCTACTACATTTACAATACCAACCGGTCCGGATACATTATCCATTGATAATTTTCCGGTAATAAGCTGTCCAAGACTTGCAAGAGTTGTAGCAATCCAGTATTTAACCTCAACAAAACTGTATTTAATCACATCAAAGGCACTGTTTGCTTTTTCATCAAGCGCTGCACTAAAACCTAGTGTGTTAGTCTCGTATAGTGTAGGTGTAACTTTATATTCAGACTCTGCCCCATCTCTCTCAATTATAAAACTTACTTCCTGTTCTGTCTTATTTACCTCATCCATAACAGAGGCAAGCTCCTTGGAATCAGAGACAGGTTTGCCATTTACGGACTTAATTATATCATTAACCTTAATTCCTGCCTTTTCAAATGCTCCACCCTCTGAAAGAGATATTATCTTTGCGGCATCCCCCTCCATATTTGAATATGAGAAACCAAACATATATGTCTTGTAATGAGGGTTTATAATTATATCCTTCTCATCACCATCTCTCTCAATTACAAGTCTTACATCCTCTCCGGTAAGTGGATGAAACTGTGTATATGTCACAATCTCACGTCCTATTGTTATCTTTTTGCCATTGATACTTTTTACTGTATCACCGACCTCAAGACCACTCTCGCTTGCAGGCTGGTTTGGCGCTATATATCTGACTATAGGATAATCAATTCCCGAATTTGCAAGGATTATAACAGAAAATATAAATGCAAGGATAAAATTAAAAAACGGGCCTGCAAAAATCACAGAAAATCTTGCCCATACACCTTTTGAGTTAAAGGAATCCTCAGCATCATTTTCCTCATCCTCACCCACCATAGCACATGAACCACCAAGTGGAAGGATTTTCCATGAATATTTTGTAACTCCCTGCCAGTCTTCTCTCTCCTCAAATTCTTTTCCGGAGCAGAACAGCTTAACCACCAAACCCTTTTTGGTCTTTGCAAATGTAATGATTCTTGGTCCCATTCCCACTGAAAACTCCGGCACTCCAACTCCATTTTTCTTTGCGAGAAGAAAATGTCCAAATTCATGCATTACGACAATTATCGTAAATATCAACAACGCAACAATAATATTCATTAATAATAACCCTCCATATAAAATATATAATCCACATTTTTATAAATACTTTTTATCTATTATTCTGTAAGTATCCTGCTCAATCTCAAGTATATCCTCAAGTGACGGCTCCGCAATATTTTCATGTGCCATCATACATTCCTCTATAATATCTGATATCTGAAGATAACCAATTTTTCTATCTAAAAACAAAGCGACTGCCCTTTCATTTGCCGCATTGAAAACAGTAGGTATGCTTCCACCCATTCTTCCTGCATCATAGGCAAGCTTAAGTCCTTTAAAAGTATCCATATCAGGCTCTTCAAATGTAATCTGCGACATTTTATAGAAATCCAGACGCTCGCCAGCAAGATATCTTCTATCAGGAAATGTAAGTGCATACTGTATAGGAAGCTTCATATCAGGTGTTCCAAGCTGTGCCATAACAGCACCGTCTTTAAACTGCACCATCGAGTGAATAATGCTCTGAGGCTGCACAACAACCTGGATGTCATCAACTGAAATTCCAAATAACCATTTTGCCTCTATAACCTCAAGACCTTTATTAACCATTGTCGAGGAGTCAATCGTTATCTTTCTTCCCATTGACCAGTTTGGATGCTTAAGTGCATCCTCAACCTGAATATCTTTAAGTTCACTTCTTGTCTTTCCCCTGAATGGTCCACCTGAAGCTGTCAGAAGAATTTTATCCACATCTTTTTTATTTTCACCATTGAGACACTGGAAAATAGCTGCGTGTTCACTGTCAACCGGCAGAAGCTTTACACCATATTTCTCTATCATAGGCATTATTATATGCCCCGCTGTAACAAGAGTTTCTTTGTTGGCAAAAGCAATATCTTTTCCCGCTTTTATGGCCTCTATGACAGGACGTATACCTATCATTCCTACAACAGCGGCAACCACAATATCTGAATCAGATATTGTCGCACACTCTGTCATTCCTTCCATTCCTGATACTACTTTTGTAGAATATTTTCCTTTAAGTCTCTTTTCAAGTTCAAGAGCCTTGTCAGCATCATACACACATACAAGCTCAGGCTTAAATTCCTCAACCTGTTTTTCAAGCATATCA
>JAFPDA010000139.1 GCA_017425575.1 Lachnospiraceae bacterium
ATCTTAGAACCTCTCGCAGATGCATGTAATTACAAGTTATAAATTTATAAATAACCATAAAAAAGTGCCACACCATCAAAGCTTCTTTTGACAGTGTGACACTCTTTTTAGTTATTCAAATTATTTATCAGAATTCTGTTTATCAATCTCAACAATATTCTCTTTTTTCATTGGAATACGGCAGTTTTTATTGTTACCAAACTCAACAATAACAACCTCATCCATAACATCTATTACAACACCAAAGAAGCCGCTTGTTGTAAGAATACTGTCACCAACCTCGAGAGTTGTAAGAAGTGCTGCATGCTCTTTCTGCTGTTTTTTCTGTGGTCTTATTGCCAGGAACCAGAATACACCAATTATAAGTGCATATATAGCAACCATTGTTATAAGAGAGCCTGCTCCACCACCATTGGCACTAAGTAATGCTGTCAAATTCATTTTGTTTCTTCCTCCATCTGTTCAAGTTTTTTCTTTTTATATTCTTTATAGCAACCTTTTTCAATAGCATCTCTTATCTCTTCCATAAGATTGTTATAGAAATAAAGATTGTGTGTAACCATAAGCCTGAGACCAAGCATCTCTTTGGCTTTAAGCAGATGACGAATGTATGCTCTGCTGTAGGTCTTACATACAGGACATCCACATTCCTCGTCAAGAGGTCTGTCATCAAGCTCATACTTTTTATTCATCAGATTCATCTTACCATGATTTGTATATGCGTGTCCATGTCTTCCATTTCTGGCAGGATATACACAATCAAAGAAATCTACACCTCTGTCAACTGCCTCAAGGATATTTGCAGGAGTTCCCACACCCATAAGATATGTAGGTTTATCCTCTGGAAGATAAGGAATTGTCTTTTCAAGAACGTTATACATTTCCTCATGACTCTCTCCTACCGCAAGTCCACCGAGTGCATATCCGTCAAGGTTCATATCTGATATACGTTTTGCATGCTCTATTCTGATATCCTCAAAAGTCCCCCCCTGATTTATACCAAAAAGAAGCTGTGATTTATTTATTGTAGATTCAAGACTATTGAGTCTGTCCATCTCTTTCTTGCAGCGTTCAAGCCATCTTGTAGTTCTGTCTACTGAGTTTTGCATATACTGTCTTGTAGCAGGGTGCGGAGGACATTCATCAAATGCCATAGCTATAGTAGAGGCTATATTGGACTGTATCTGCATACTTTCTTCAGGACCCATAAAAATTTTTCTACCATCTATATGAGAGTTAAAATATACACCCTCTTCTTTTATCTTTCTAAGACCCGCAAGAGAAAAAACCTGAAATCCACCTGAGTCTGTCAGTATGGGTTTGTCCCATACCATAAATTTGTGTATTCCACCCATCTGCTTAACTATATCGTCCCCGGGTCTTACATGAAGATGATATGTGTTGCACAAGACAACCTGTGTCTTTATATTCTGTAAATCAGTTGTAGCTACTGCTCCTTTCATCGCACCTACCGTTCCCACATTCATAAAAACAGGTGTCTGAATAGTGCCATGAACAGTCTCTAACTGACCTCTTTTTGCATTTCCATCCTTACATAATATCTTATACATTTTTCACCTCATACTTATTATAACCATGCAATTATGGATAATAACATTATAATCAATATTCGTCAACCTCTCCGAATAAAGTCCATTATAATCTTTATAACTATAAGTATAAGAACTATAGGAATTACTACCCTTATAAGTATAGCCGTTGCAACTGTACCAATAACAAAAATCACTGCCAAAACTACAATAATCCCAAGAATCCCAATAATTTTTTCATACCAGGTAAGATTTGAGAGAAAACTCAAACCTCTTTTATGCCCCGAAACATTTTCATATGAATTCTCATTATTATATGAATCATAACTGTTGCCCGATGAGATTTTACTGTATTCATCCCTTGCCTGTTTTGTATAATAATCTGCCATTGAACCTTTTGATGCTTTAAAACTATCTATTATGGTTCTTGCAATAAGATGAGGGTCGCCGAGCTTTTTAAGTGCCTCTTCCTCACTGCTCTCGCCATTTTCAATATAATCCCTGTAATATTTTATATTTTCATTAACCTCAGACATAGGTATATTTCCAGACAATGCATCTGCTAAAATATCAAGAAATTCTTTTTTAGTCATGCTACCCCTCCCATCTGCATAAATTTCAATATAAAACTGCTTATATCGAAAAACAACTTTGCAACATCAGTTGCAAAGCTGTTCTGAAATTCACTCATATCTTCTAAAAAAATCAAGCTTTTCCTACTGAACCGAAAAGTTCCATCTTCTCTTTTACAGTAGCTTTGATAGCTTCTGCACCAGGAGCTAAAAGCTTACGAGGGTCAAATCCCTTACCTTCAAGGTCTTTTCCTTCTTCGATATATTTACGTGTTGCTTCCTGGAATGCTAACTGACACTCTGTGTTAACGTTAATCTTTGCTACACCAAGTGAGATTGCTTTCTTAATCATGTCAGCAGGAATTCCTGTACCACCATGAAGAACGAGAGGCATATCACCTGTCTTAGCCTGTATAGCATCAAGTGTCTCAAAGCTAAGTCCAGCCCAGTTATCAGGATATTTACCATGAATGTTTCCGATACCTGCTGCAAGCATTGTTACACCAAGATCTGCAACTGCTTTACACTCATCAGGATCTGCACACTCACCAGCACCAACAACACCGTCTTCTTCTCCACCGATAGAACCAACTTCTGCCTCAAGAGAAAGACCAAGTACATTGCATGCATTTACTAACTCTGTAGTCTTAGCGATGTTCTCCTCGATTGGGTAATGAGAACCGTCAAACATGATTGAAGAGAAACCAGCATTGATACAAGCCTTTGCACCTTCAAATGAACCGTGGTCAAGGTGAAGTGCTACAGGAACTGTGATGTTAAGCTCCTCAAGCATACCATTAACCATACCAACGATTGTCTTATAACCACACATATACTTACCAGCACCCTCAGATACACCTAAGATTACAGGTGAGTTTAACTCCTGAGCTGTCTGTAAGATAGCCTTTGTCCACTCTAAGTTGTTGATGTTGAACTGACCTACTGCATATTTGCCAGCTTTAGCTTTTGTAAGCATTTCTTTTGCTGATACTAACATATTATATAACCTCCATCTTTTGATTTATACTAAGCTTTTTTAATTATATACTATATTTTCTAAAAAAGAAATATATATATTCACATTTTATTTATTTTTGTTATAAATCTTTGATTTAACTGTTCCATCTTCTATATTTATATAACGTATAAACAATGAAACTTTATTATCCTCATTTAAACTATTCCAAACAAGATCTCCAAACTCGTCCATATCATCTTTCATCTCTACGAGTTTTGGCTCACCCTCAAAACTTGGAAGTGGATTTCCATCATGCATATATGTGTGAATGAAATGTCCCTCTCCATTTACAGGATTCTCGTAATCAAATGTATATCTGTTGCAGGCATCAGGGTTGCCATTATTGCTCTTTAAGATAGACATAGAGTAGTCAAAACCTCCGTCCTCAACATTGAGGATTGCTGAAATACGAGGTGTGTAGTTAGGAGCATCTGGCTCAAACTCCCTTGTAAGAAGTGACTGCTCAAATGTTGATCCCTCTGACATAAGATCATAAACTGTATCTGTCTGGTCTCCGTTTGTAACTATTGTATAATTGTCAAGTACACGAACAGGGGCATAGATTATAAGACTTGGATCACTTAACTTTGAAGGATCGAAAGCCTGTGTGCGGATTCCATCTCCATCTTCAACAAACACACGGTTTCTACTGTTCTCACTGCGCCCCATAATGAAATATGCTATAGCGGCATGCTTTCCATCAGGAGTTTTTCCAACTACTATTCCACGACCTGGATACTCATTTGCTTTTAATTCATTTTCTAAATTTAATTTATTCATAATTTTCCTCACTATCAAAATTATTTATTACAAATCTCATAAAATGTTCTCCCAGAATTTTCTGCACCTGATTTTTTGACAAAAAAACAGGCGCAAGGAAAATTCTGAAAGTACCTGAAACATTAATGATGGAATAAACGAAGGCCTGTAAATGCCATTGTAATTCCGAATTTGTTACATGCATCGATTACGCTCTGGTCATTCTTTGAACCACCAGCCTCAGCAATGTATTTAACACCACTTCTGTTAGCACGCTCAACATTATCACTGAAAGGAATAAATGCATCTGAACCAAGAGTAACTTCGTCAAGGTTCTTTATCCACTCTGCACGCTCTTCCCTGCTCATTGGTTCTGGTTTCTCTGTGAAGAAATTCTCCCAGATTCCGTCTGCAAGAACGTCCATATAATCATCTGAAAGATATACATCGATAGTATTATCTTTGTCAGGACGGCGAACATCATCTCTAAATGGAAGGTTAAGTGCCTTTGGTGACTGACGAAGGAACCACTTGTCGGCTTTATCTCCTGCAAGTCTTGTACAATGTATACGAGACTGCTGTCCTGCTCCTATACCGATAGCCTGTCCATCTTTTACATAGCATACAGAGTTTGACTGTGTATACTTAAGAATTATATTTGCAAGTATCATATCATTTAAAGCAGCCTCTGAAAGCTCTTTTTTCTCTGTTACGATATTTGAGAAAAGCTCTTTTGTAGTCTTAACATCATTGTGACCCTGCTCAAATGTGATTCCAAATACATCTTTTGTCTCAAGTGGAGCTGCCTCATAGTCTGGGTCTATCTTAAGCACACAATAATTTCCACCTTTTTTGCCCTTAAGAATCTCAAGTGCCTCCGGAGAATATGAAGGTGCGATTATACCGTCTGAAACAAGTGCTTTAAGATATTTTGCTGTTGCAACATCACACTCATCAGAAAGAGCTACAAAATCACCGAAAGATGACATTCTGTCTGCTCCTCTTGCACGAATATAAGCTGTTGCCATAGGTGTAAGC
>JAFPDA010000140.1 GCA_017425575.1 Lachnospiraceae bacterium
AGGTTGAGAAAAGACTTGATCTGGTTAGAAAGATAAAATCAAAGTATGGTGCGACTACCGCTGATGTAAATGCGTATGCAGACAAGCTCAGGGCTAAACTTAAGAAGTACGAGGAATATGAGGAATATAAGGAAAATCTTGAGGGTGAGATAGAGGAGTGCACAGAGAAACTGACTAAGCTTGCCGGCAAGATGACAAAGGTGAGAACTGAGTGTTCCAAGATTCTTAAGGAAAAGATTACAGATGCGCTTATTGATTTGAATTTTCTTCAGGTTCAGTTTGAGATAGAAAACAGGCAACTCAGTGAATTTTCTCCAAAGGGACTTGATGAGATAGAATTTATGATATCCACAAATCCGGGAGAAGATTTGAAGCCGATAGGTCAGGCAGCTTCAGGTGGTGAGCTTTCAAGAATAATGCTTGCGGTAAAGGCTGTGCTTGCTGAGCATGATGAGATAAGCACCCTTATTTTTGACGAGATTGATTCGGGAATAAGCGGAAGGACAGCACAGAAGGTTGCCGAGAAGATGTCTATCATAGCGAGAAGCCACCAGGTTATATGTATTTCGCATCTTGCACAGATTGCGGCTATGACGGATGCACATTATCTTATAGAGAAAACAAATGATGGTCAGAGGACAAGCACTATAATCCGCAAGATAGAAGGAGAGGATTCGGTGAGTGAACTTGCAAGAATCCTCGGAGGTGCGGAGATAACGGATTCTGTTATAAACAGTGCAAAAGAGATGAAAAAACTTGCTGACGATCTTAAAAAAGCATAAATATCGAATAAAAAAAGGCAAACAGTACATTATATAAATGTGTTGTTTGTCTTTTTTATTTACAGACATAATAGTTGTTGAAATGGAGCGGTGTTTATGAACAGGGTATCAGAAGTATATAGAAAAAGGTACAGATTATTTCTTATTATAGCAATGCTTTGCTGTGTTGCCGGCATAGCTGTTATGTATTATTTTTATCTGGAGAAAAAAATACCAGAGAGAATCATGCTTATAGAAAACAGAAGTGAAAAACTGGATTTTGATGTTCCTGTCCAGGGGGATATCAGCATAGATAAAAATGAAAAGGTAGTTGAGACAGGTGGAATATGTATAAATGATACGGTTTTATCCAAAGACAAAAATATACATTTTGATATGGATAAAAGTGTTGTCGTGGATTCGGGAAGTGTCTGTAAATATAATGTAGACCTTAAGTTGTTCGGACTTTTTCGCTATAAGAATATGGTGATAGACGTTGTGAAAGAGCAAAAGGTTATGCCGTCTGGAAAAGCTGTGGGTATGTATATATGCGCAGATGGAGTTATGGTGCTTGGGACATCTGAGGTGGAGAGTGCTGATGGTACGCTGTCTGCACCATCTGATAATATTTTGCAGTCGGGGGATTATATTTATGAAGTTGGTGGTACGGATGTAAATAATATAAATGATGTTATTGAACTTATTCAGGAAAATACAGATACTTCACTGATGCTCAGTGTTAAACGTGGTAAAAATATAATAAATGTAAAGGTAAAACCTGTTCTGACAAATGATGGGACATATAAAATTGGTGCATGGCTTAGGGAGGATACAGAAGGGATAGGTACGATAACATATGTTACGGAGGGAAATAAATTTGCAGCGCTTGGTCATGGTATAACTGATATAGATACGGGCGGTCTTATTGATATAAGAGAAGGAGGTCTTTATCCTGCCAAGCTTACAGAGGTGGTCAGAGGTGAAAATGGTGCACCGGGAGAACTTATAGGTGCAGTAAAGCTTGGTAAAAAATACAGAATAGGGACTATTATGGAAAATACAAAATACGGAATTGATGGTAAAGTTGAGCAGGAGGAATATAAATATAAAGAAGATATAGCACTTGAGGTTGGACTTAAACAGGAAGTTAAAACCGGAAAAGCTTTTATAAGATGCCAGCTCGGAGAAGATATTTCTGACTATGAAATACAGATAGAAAGTATAGATATGAACTCAGAGGATAACAAGAGTATGGTGCTTAAAGTTACAGATAAGAGACTTTTAAAAAGAGCGGGAGGAATTGTGCAGGGAATGAGTGGAAGTCCGATTATTCAGAATGGAAAGATAATTGGAGCTGTCACACATGTGTTTGTAAATAATCCAACAAATGGGTACGGGATTTTTATAGAGAATATGCTGGAGCACTGAAATGTTAGCTTTTTGTATGACATTGATTTTTTGGATTGACATACGCCTGATAAGTCTTTATTATGAAAAATACACGAAAAATTTATAAGGGGTGAGATTTTACATGCAGAAAAACAAAGAAATTTACAGAAAAGTACTGTATCTTGCTATTCCGATGATGATTCAGAATGGAATCACCAATGCGGTAGGTCTTGTTGATAACCTTATGGTTGGAAGCCTTGGAACAGAGAGTATTACGGCTGTTTCAATTGCGGGACAGTTGATATTTGTATTTAATCTTGCAATCTTTGGAGGTCTTTCAGGTCCGGGAATTTATGGGGCACAGTATTTTGGACAGGGCAATAAAGAAGGTTTTCAGTATGTATTCAGATTAAAATACTGGATAGGAATTATAGCAGCTATTGCAGGTATTGCCATATTTTATTTCTTTGGAACTAATCTGATTGGATTATATCTTCATGGAAATGATGCGGATGTTGATGGTGCGCTGACTTTGGCATTTGCACTGAAGTATCTGAGAATAATGCTTCTAGGTCTGATTCCATTTGTTATAACACAGATATATGCAGGAAGTCTAAGAGAGACTGGTGAAAGTGTTATTCCGATGGTTGGAGGCGTAGTATCAGTTGTAGTGGACGTTGTCTTTAACTATTTATTGATTTATGGTAAATTTGGTTTCCCGGAACTTGGAGTTGAAGGTGCTGCGATAGCGACTGTTCTTGCACGTGTAGTGGAACTTTGTGTTGTTATAATATGGACACATGTTACGATTAAAAGACATGAATTTATATCTGGAGTATACAAAACACTTCGTGTTCCAATTGGAAAGATGATGATAGTAGTTAAGAAGGGACTTCCACTTTTTGCAAATGAATTTATGTGGGCTGGTGGAATGGCTGCGATAACACAGTGCTATTCTATCAGAGGATTGTCTGTGGTAGCCGGTATGAACATATCGAATGCTATCTGTAATGTTTTGAATGTAGTGTTTATAACTATGGGGAATGCAGTTGGAATAATAACGGGGCAGTATCTTGGAGCTTCAAGATTTAAAGATGCGAAAAAGAATGCGACGAAGCTGATGTGGTTTACTGCTGCTGTATGTGTTATTCTGACGGTTGTACTTATAGGATTATCGACAGTATTTCCAAATCTTTATGATACTACGGATGAAGTGCGTGAGCTTGGAAGAAGATTTATCATTGTAAATGCGTTATTTTTCCCATTGCAGGGATTTCTTAATTCTATGTATTTTACTCTGCGTTCAGGCGGAAGAACATTTATTACTTTTGTGTTTGACAGTGTATTTACATGGTGTGTATCGGTATCTATGACATATGTATTTTGTGTGTACACAGATTTTCCGATAATTGCAATATTTGTAATGATTCAGTCACTGGATTTTATAAAAGTTATAATAGGATATATACTTATTAAAAAGGAAGTATGGATAACGAATCTTGTAGAAGAATAAATTTATTTACGCATTATAAATAAAATGTTATACTAAATAAAAATAATATAAGGGGATGCGTGATAAAGAAATATGAGATATAACGAACAGAAATCAGCTCCAATATGTGAGGCGTTGCAGTATTTTAAAAGAAAGAGAGTAGTTCCGTTTGATGTACCAGGGCACAAGAGGGGACGCGGAAACAAGGATTTGGTGGAACTTCTTGGTGCACAGTGTGTTGGTCTTGATGTAAATTCAATGAAGCCGCTTGATAATCTTGGTCATCCGGTGTCTGTTATACGTCAGGCGGAAGAACTTACGGCAGATGCCTTTGGTGCCGCCCATGCATTTCTTATGGTGAATGGTACTACAAGCTCAGTACAGACAATGATTTTGTCGGTATGTAAGGCAGGAGATAAGATATTGCTGCCCAGAAATGTACATAAAAGTGTTATAAATGCACTTGTACTCTGTGGAGCGGTACCAGTATATGTCGAGGCAAAGGTTAATCCAAAGATAGGAATTGCACTTGGTGTAGAGGTTGAAGAGGTCAGGCGTGTTATGGATGAGAATCCGGGTGCGGTAGCCATAATTATAAATAATCCTACATACTATGGGGTCTGTTCAAATCTCAGAGAGATTGTAAAGATGGCACATGAGAGAGGAATGAAAGTGCTTGCGGATGAGGCGCATGGAACACATCTTTATTTTGGAGAGCATCTTCCGGTGTCTGGTATGGAGGCAGGTGCAGATATGGCAGCAGTATCTATGCATAAGTCTG
>JAFPDA010000141.1 GCA_017425575.1 Lachnospiraceae bacterium
ACATCATCTCAATTATAAGCTGTTTTGAAGCATATTTCTCTGCCTCATCATCACACTGTCCAAGAGATGATGTGATATAATCAGCAACCTCCTGTGAGGTTTTGAAAAATACCGGCATCTTTTCAATAGTATTAGCCATAACAGCTCTTCTGAACATACGGCTGCTGCCCTTAAATAATGTCTTTATCTCATCGATAAGCTGTGCCGACATTTCATCAGCCATAGCTGCTGTCACCTGAACTTCCTCTGTGCCATCCTCAAGTCCTGCAAATATACTGTTTGAATTTAACTGTGCCATCTGCTTAAGCAAAACAATCTTATCTGTTGCTCCAAGCTTTTCTATAAGTTCTTTCTGTCCCTCAGCAATCTCTTCAAGCACTGCATTTACCATATTAAGACCTTCTGAAACAGACTCCTGCTTTCCTTCAATCTCCGGGAACAACTCTCCAAGCCATGCAAGTTTGTCTTCATCACTGTAAAGTTCTTCTCCTGCAAGACTCCAAACATCAGACTCACGCTCCATAAAGAGAGCATTTATTCCTCTAATCATTGTATCAGAAACTTCTACCTCATTCGAATACTCTGATGCCGCAATTATAGTGTATGCAGAATTTATAAGGCCTCCAAGCTGCATATAAAGGTCTGATATATCATTTAACTTAGAAGCACTAACTCTTATCTTCTCTGAATAAATGTCAAATAATTCTTTATCCATATTGTCATAGTCAAGTTTGAAAAGTTCATCAAGAACAGGCTTAAACTCAGTAAAATACTTGTCCATATCTTCGCTCTTATAAAGCATTGCATTTGTTCTGAACATATAGGCAAAACCTTCAAGCGAACTTAAGTCACCACCCTTATATATAGAAACACTCTCTTTTATGATATCAAAATATCTTGTTCTGCTCATTCTCATCGGAAGCTGTCCGATAACACAGTGAATATTGTCATTGATTGCAACATTGTCCTTTGAGCCAAAGATGAAATTAACGACATCCTGCACAAATGCTGTATCATCCGGAAGAAGCTCCATATCTTCAAATCTGTACTGTATACGGTTAAGTATATATTCATACACAACAAAACAGTCAACATATGCAGTAAGAACCTGCATCTTGTCAATAACCTCCTGTCTCAGAGACAAAAGTTCATTCAAAAGCTCCTGTTTTCTCACCTCAGAAGGCTTCTCCTCAAAGAACTCTTTTATAACAGAATTAAAAATATCTGTGGTATCCCTTGCGGAATCAATATAAGGATTTATCCCCTCTGAGATCATCTCATAATACATATAATATTCCATCATAAGTTTGAGCCTTGCATAACTGTTATTAAAAACCATAGCCTGCTCAATATATTCAGGAAGGAGTTCCTCTACATTTTTATTTTTGGTTATGCCCTTGATACATTCTCTTATCTTTCTACTCATTTTTCCCCCATTCTAAAGTATTGCTATACTTTCTTTTACTTATATTCCTCTTTCAATTTACCATGTCTTCAAAAGCACCCAGCTCTCGAACCACTTAAGCCACTTTGTAGCAAACTCAGGATTTATGGCTTTTCCTGATAAAACCGGATAGAACAGTATAAACAGTCCTATCGCACATGCAGCATACACATATGTCAGCTTCTTCATCGACGGATGTTTATCAACTATTTTCTTCATGCCATATCCGACCATTACAGTTATAAATGGCACACTTGGGAAGTAATGATATATAAACACAACTCTTGTCACAATAAACCACGGAGCATACTGTGACAAATATCCAACCATAAGGAAAGCTGCCTTTTTGTCTTTTTCTTTCCATATAAGCCAGAGCATATATAATGACGCCGGTATTCCTGCCCACCATACAAGCGGATTTCCAAACGCACTGATTCCCTCTCTGAGCGTTGATGAAATTTCTCCTGAATAATACCATATAGGTCTGTACATTATCGGCCACTGATACCATGTAGAACCAAAATCATGTGTCGCATCAAGCTGACTGTGATAATCAAACATAGTCTTCTGAGCCTGGATA
>JAFPDA010000142.1 GCA_017425575.1 Lachnospiraceae bacterium
ATTCCCTTTAAAATATCTTTGATAAATTTCATGATAAACCTCCATATTCTTAATAGTATTACATATAATTATCACATTATATTTAAAGTTTTGCAAAAAAAATGACAAAAACTCAAATATAATTGATTATAGTAGTGTAATACAAAAGTTTATATAATAATATAGCACACAAAATTTAACTTAACAATGAGATATAAAAGTTTCATAAAATATTAAGAAATTTAGTAACTGTTCAGAACCCCATAAAAACATTAAAAATTACATTGCAAATTTATGTTATCTGTACAGTCAGTGATTAAGGAGGGCATGGATGAAGAAAAAAAGATTAATGGGAGCATTTGGGTTGCTTATTGCCAGCAGTATTGTGATTTCTGGGACAGATGCATTGCCGGCAGATGCGTCAGGCAGAGCTTCTGAAATTCAGACGATTTCAAGAGTTATAACGAATAATAACGGACTTTTCAGATACTCTTATGTTGATGATAATGGAGAATCTTATAATCTTGATACATCTGCAGACAATATGACTTCTTCTTTGAAGAAAGGAACTACTCTGCCTGAAAGTTATGATGGAAGAGAGCATGGTATCATAACAGGGATAAAGGATCAGGGAGTGTCAGGATGCTGCTGGGCATTTGCAGCGATGAAGTCGGCAGAGGCAAATATGCTTAAAAAAAGAATAATATCGGAAAGCGAGGCAGATTTTTCTGAAAATCATCTTGCCTGGTATACATATCATGCAACTACAGATAAGACAAATCCTATATATGGGGATTCATATTCATTGTCATCATCTTCTTCAAGCCACAGACCGTTTAATCCGCACTGGGGATTTTTGGATAACTTTTTATTTGGTAACGAGGAAGAGTCTGACACTGCTGTATATGAGCTTGGTGGTATGGCACAGTTTGCGGTAAGTATGCTTGCACAGTGGTCTGGTATTGAAGCAGAGTCAAAGGCTCCTTTTAATGCACAGAGTTCGTCAGAACTTAAAAATATGGCATTAGCGATGTCAGCTAACGGAGAGACATTAAGATATGACTCACTTGGTCATCTTCAAAATGCAGAATGTTATGACAATGCGTCGATTGATGAGATAAAACAGGCAGTTCTTGACTATGGTGCTGTTGATATAGCAATGTATTATGATCAGTCAGGTTTTGAAGGAGATGCAAAGACAGGAACTTCTTTTTACCAGACAACTTACAGGGGAGAAGCTGCTAAGAATAATGCAAATCACTGTGTTACAATAGTTGGATGGGACGATAACTATTCAAAGAATAATTTCAAAAGACAGCCTTCTTCGGATGGTGCATGGCTTATAGCTAACAGCTATGGTTCTGAGTATAATTCGGATGGATATTTCTGGCTTTCGTACGAAGAAGAATCGATTTGTGATATATATACATTTGATATGGAGCCAGTAGACAATTACAATAATATTTACCAGTATGATGGTTATGGCTGGAATGATGGAGTTTTTGTGAGTAAAAAAAGTATATCCGGTGCAAATGTATTTACAAATAATTCTTCAGATTATCAGATGTTAAAGGCGGTATCATTTTACACAATCACAGATAACCAGAAATATAATATCAAAGTTTATAAAAATGTAACATCAGTTCCTACAGATGGCACATATATAAAGGAGTGTACAGTGAGTGGTACGCAAAAATATCAGGGGTACCATACAGTTAATCTTCAAGAGGCATGTGCCATAAAGCCGGGCGAAAATTTTGCAGTTGTTATAGAGTATGTTTATGATTCTTCTACAGGAAATGAGGCTTATCTTCCTGTTGAGGGACCAAATAACAAAGATTCAATGATAAATAAGAAATTTTCATCTTCAGAAAATGAAAGTTTTTACTATTTAAATAATAAATGGTCTGATATGAGCAAAAAAGGAAATAACAATATTGCAATAAAGGCATTTACAGATAATATTTCACAGGATACATATGAGGTATATGCGTCGGCAGAAAAGACAGCTGTATCTGAGACAACAGAGACAGAGTCTTTGGAAGAAGAAAAGACAGATGAGTCAGCAGAGGATATTAAGATAAGTTTAAACAGACAGGCAGTGATTCTTGGAAAGGGAGAGAAGTATAAACTTGATGTAAATATAAGTGATACATCTGTTACACAGACAATAAAGTATAGTTCAAGTGATGAACAGGTGGCAGTTATAAACAGTGACAATGTTATTACAGCTGTCAATTCTGGAAAAGCTGTGATTACTCTGGAGCTTCAAAACGGAAACAAGGCATCTGTTACGGTTATTGTAAAGAATGCTCCGTCAAAGATTACTGCAAATGTCTCATCAAAAAATATAAAGAAGGGAAAGTCTTTTAAAATAAAGATAACTTTGCCTGAAGGTAGTGCAAGTAATGATATAAGCTTTATATCTTCGCACAAAAAGATAGCAAAAGTAAATTCGAATGGAAAAGTGACAGCTCTTAGAAAAGGAAAAGCAACTATAACTGTTAAGACATTTAATAATAAGAAAGCAAAAGTTAAGATTAAAGTAATATAAACTTATCAGAAGTTGCAGAGCAAATTCTGATAAAAGGCGAAGCTTTTTCGCCGCCAATCGATTATAGGGTTCGCGAAGCGGTTTCTATGGTATAAAGTTATATGTAGTAAAAAATAAGCTGCAGCACTAAGCAGAATCTGTTAGGCTGCAGCTTATTTTTACTATATGAGGAACTGTTGTCTAATCAAAGTGAAGTACTGCCGGACGTTTTACTCTGTCCGTTGTGAAATCACGGTTTGCAACATGTACAAATACTGCATACATTATATGGAAAAGAACTATTCCTATAACTGTTCCTATAAGGAAAAATACATAATCATCTATATCACATCTTCCGAGTCCTGTGGCATACTGTAAACCTTCAAAGATAGCCGGAAAAGCAAGGACTATAAAGAGTCTGAGCAGGAATTTGAGTTTGCGGAGATATACAGTAGCGTAATATCCGAAAGGAATACCGAAGCAGACAAGTTCTAAAATATATAATCCAATAGGAAGTAATGACTTTCCGGCACGTGCAGTTTCTTCTATATAAGTAGCTGTTGACATAAAAGGAACAACATTATGTGCTCCAAATGAAAGCTCTTCATAAGGAGGAACAACTGGTGTAAGGAAATACTGCTTTATCAGAACGAGTAAGTATATTACAAGAAAAAATATTCCCATTCTGTGAAAAAAGAAATAGTATCCGTCAAAGCGTGGTCCCATATCGAAGAGGTCTCTTGCAGAGCAGTAGATAAACGGTACAAACCAGCTTAAAAATACAAGTATAACAATAGAAAAATCAAAAGATATCCATTGGTTTGGCTGCATTACATAAACAATTATTCCAAAAGCCAGAGTAGTTATTGTCATAAATGACGCATGTATAAAGTTATAATCATAATTTAATGATGATTCAAGAAAATAATGTGAAAGTATAAGTGAACTTATAACAGAAAAAATCACAGTAACATAATGCTGTGGGACAAAATAATATATACATACCTCTGCTATAAAACAGAGAAGACTTAATAAGATAACAAGGCTTATAATGTTTACTGACCGTTTATTCATGATAAATACACTCCATTTTTTATATTATTCCGAAGTAGAAGTATAGCATAAAAGTATTTTGGTTACAAGGAGCAAAAAAATATAAAAAAAGTGTTGACATGGAAAAAGATATCTGTTATATTAAACAAGTCGCAAGGAACAGTACAAAAAACGACACGGGATCTTAGCTCAGCTGGGAGAGCATCTGCCTTACAAGCAGAGGGTCACAGGTTCGAGCCCTGTAGGTCCCATTGGTAGTAAATACCTTAATTAAATATGGCGGAATAGCTCAGTTGGCTAGAGCACACGGTTCATACCCGTGGTGTCATGGGTTCAAATCCCTTTTCCGCTACTGATAAACCAGTGAGTATAGCTTGCTGGTTTTTTCGTTTACAAAGAAAAATATTCTGTTGATTTTATAACGGCTGGAGGTATGTTATGAGAGTTGGAATGGGTTATGATGTTCATAAATTAGTTGAAGGAAGAAAACTTATACTTGGTGGTGTGGATATTCCTTATGAAAAAGGTCTTCTTGGTCATTCAGATGCAGATGTACTTCTTCATGCCATTATGGATGCACTTCTCGGAGCTGCCGCACTTGGTGATATAGGGAAACATTTTCCTGACAGCGATGACAGATATAAAGGAATATCGAGTTTAAAACTTCTTGAACATGTTGGAAAGCTTTTGGAAGAGAAATGTTATATTATAGAAAATATAGATGCAACAATAATCGCCCAGAGACCTAAGATGCGTGATTATATAGATAAGATGCGTAAAAATATATCGGATACACTTAATATAGATATGGACAGGGTAAATGTAAAGGCCACTACAGAAGAAGGACTTGGATTTACCGGAGATGGACAGGGAATATCATCTCAGGCAATCTGTTCAATTTCGTCAATGTTTGACTATTCTGTTGATATGACAAAAGGGCAGCAGGGTGGCTGTGCCAGATGTAAAGGCTGCAACAGAGATAAATAAAACAAAAGAGTGTATGGTTTACACATACTTGTATAAATCATACACCCTTCTTATATTAATTATGAAACTATTATAATTTAATTCCCTGAAGAAGTTTTGCAAATGGACTTTCGTCTGCAGAACTGCTGTCTGCACTGTATTCACTTGGGATATCATAACTTTCTTCCTCAATTTCAGGTTCGTCCTCTTTAAGAGCTTTTATGCTGAGTCCGATTTTATCCCCTTCGATGTTTATAATCTTTGCTTTTACTTTATCGCCAAGCTTCAATTCTTCTTTTGGTGATTTGATAAATTTATTTGTAATCTGTGATATATGGCAAAGCCCTGTAAGTCCTTCTCCTATATTTATAAATGCACCATAAGATTCGATTCTCTCAACTGTTCCCTCTACTACGGAATCTATTGTAAGTCTGCCAATCTGCTGTGTTTTCTCAGATAATGCACGTTCTTTTTCTATAACTTTGGCAGAGAGTACGAGTTTGCGTTCTCTTGGTTCAACAGTTATTATAACTGCATCAAGCTTCATTCCCACATAGCTTTCAGTGTCCTCTACATATTGAAGTGCAAGCTGTGAAGCAGGTATGAAGGCACGCACACCTTTTACATAGCAGACAACTCCCGAAGGTACACTTTCTGTAATCTTTACATTAAATACAGTTCCGTCTTTGTAGTCTTCTTTGAGCTTATCCCATACTAAGATATCGTTAGCTTCTTTCATTGAAAGAAGGACATTTCCGCTGGAATTTTCAGAGTCAATAACCATAGCTTTGATTGTATCACCTATGTTGATATCGTTCTTGATAGAAAATGCAGGGTCATTGCTGCACTCATCGAGTGGAATAATACCCTCAGTATAATAATTTAAATCTACAGTTATCTCACTGTCAGAAACTCCTATTACAGTTACATCAATGATATCGCCTTCTTTAAGAACCTTAAAAGAACGCTCAATATCATTTTCAAAATCTTTCATTGTTTCATTAGCCATTATATTTTACCCCCTTGTGTAATAATGCTCTCTCGGAATATCTCTAAAGCACCAGGAAACTTTGAGAGAACATTATAAAATATCTATGTCAATTGTAACATAATAATAGATTTATTTATAGTAGCATAATTAAAAAGAGACAGCGCACTGTTTAGTGTACTGCCTCTTTTGATTATAAAATGATTCAAAGGAATTATTCCCCGATAAATATTTTCTTGAACTGTGGAGCAATCTGTGCTGCAATTACAGCTTTTACGATATCGAGAACGATAAAAGGTGCAAAGCCTGCAAGCAGGGCTGCTTTCAGAGTCATATTTGCTGCGACCATAAGCCACAGACTTCCGACAAGGTCAACTAAAACTGCAGATGCAATAGCTACAATAGTATACATTATACGGTTATATTTTTGACCTCTTACAAGAGGGACAAGTATAGCTATAAGTATAATGCAAAGCTAAAACCGCCTAAAGGTCCGAAAAGATATCCGGCTCCTGCATTTCCACCGATAAATACAGGAACTCCTACAAGACCTAAAAGAGCCCATATTATTACTATAAGTGCAGACTGCTCAAGAGGGAATACCAGAGCTATTACAGTTACGATGAAATTGAGTGCTGTAATATGTGAACCGTTAGGCAGGGGGATGCTTATGTATGCCGAAACGCATAAAACAGCAGCAAACATTGCCATTATTACGAGTGAGCGTGTTGAGATTGTTTTTGTTTTCATTTTTGCCTCCATAGTTAATCTAATGTTCTCTCGGAATCTCTCCTGCACTTAATTTTGCGGCTGATTTTCCGCCATATGCACACAAATTTAATCAACGTACGTTCCACGTACGCTTCATAAATTTGTGCACATCTGACAATAAATCATCTCACAAAATCAAGCA
>JAFPDA010000143.1 GCA_017425575.1 Lachnospiraceae bacterium
AAGCACCTCTGTAACAAGATACCCTGCATTAAGCGCTACAGCCTCTCCAGGCTCAAGATAGACTTCAACATTATAAGTTTCTCTGATACGGCGTATCATTTTTATAAGCCTGTCTCTGTCATAATCTTCTCTTGTTATATGATGGCCTCCACCCATATTCAGCCATTTCATTCCATAAAGATATGAGCCAAACTTTGCTTCTACTTCCTTAAGTGTAGTTTCAAGGTCATCTGAATTCTGCTCACAAAGTGTATGGAAATGTAAACCTTCAACACCACTCAAAATATCAGGATTTTCACTTAAAGCCTCTTCAAGTGCCTTAGAAGTAACACCAAGCCTCGAGCCCGGTGCACATGGGTCATATATTGCATGTTCTCCCTGTGTGGAGCACTCTGGATTTATCCGGAGTCCTATACCACTTTTTCCTGCACATTTATCTTTATACTTCTGAAGCTGGGATACCGAATTAAAAACTATATGGTCACATATATTCACAAGCTCATCTATCTCAGATTCTTTATAAGCCGGTGAGAATACATGGTTTTCTTTTCCCATCTCTTCTCTGCCAAGTCTTGCCTCAAAAAGACCACTTGCTGTTGTCCCTGCAAGATATTTTCCAATAAGCCTGTACTCAAAAAAAGCTGAAAATGCTTTTTGAGCAAGCAGAATTTTACATCCTGCCTGCTCCTGTACATTTTTCAGTATCTCTAAATTCTGTATAAGTTTACCCTCATCAATAACATACGAAGGTGTAGGTATATTATTTATCTGCATATTAATCCTCATTCCGGAGCGCTTTACACATCAAAGCCATTTGTGACGCTCCACACAAACAGCCGTGTGAAAAATGTCACTGCTTAGTCCACTAACTTAGGATTCTCAACTACCTTCCAAGGAAGTCCCCACTTGTTAAGTGCTTCCATATATGGATCCGGATCAAACTCGTCAGTTGTAAATACACCCGGCTTTTTCCACTGTCCTGTAACCACAAGCATCGCACCTATCATGGCAGGAACACCTGTCGTGTAAGAGATAGCCTGTGAGCCAACTTCTTTGTAACATTCCTGATGGTCACATATATTGTAAATATATATAGAACGCTCTTTTCCATCCTTAATACCTGTAAAGATACATCCTATATTGGTCTTTCCTACTGTTCTTGGTCCAAGTGAAGCAGGATCTGGGAGAAGCTCCTTCAAAAACTGAATAGGAACTATCTGCTGTCCCTCATACTCTATAGGTGTTGTCGAAAGCATTCCTACATTTTCAAGACACTTCATATGAGTCAGATAACTCTCCCCAAATGTCATAAAGAAACGTATTCTCTTCACCTCCGGCATATTGCGGCCAAGTGCCTCTATCTCCTCATGATGTAAGAGATACATATCTTTCATTCCGACACCGTCAAAATCATACTCTCGCTTTATACTCATTGCAGGAATTTCTATCCATTTTCCATTTTCCATATAAGAACCAGGAGCAGAAACTTCTCTTAAGTTAATCTCAGGATTAAAGTTTGTCGCAAATGGATATCCGTGGTCACCACCATTACAGTCAAGTATATCTATAGTATGAATCTCATCAAAGTAATGTTTCTTTGCATATGCCGCAAATACACTTGTAACCCCCGGATCAAAACCTGTTCCGAGCAAAGCTGTAAGTCCTGCCTCCTTAAATTTATCCTCATATGCCCACTGCCATGAATAATCGAAATATGCAGAGAAGCCTAACTCCTTACAGCGTTTGTCATATACAGCACGCCACTCAGGGTCATCTATATCCTCCGGCTCATAGTTAGCTGTATCTATATAATCAACACCGGCAGCTATACATGCATCCATAATCGTAAGGTCCTGATATGGAAGTGCAACATTTAAAACTGCATCTGGAGCATAATCCTTTATAAGTTCTGTAAGTGCCACTACATCATCCGCATCTATCTGTGCTGTCTTTATAACTGTCTTTGTTGTGGACTGCAATTTTTCCTTCATGTCCTCACATTTTTTTACAGTTCTGCTCGCTATCATTATCTCCTCAAACACATCACTGTTCTGACAACATTTGCTGATTGCAACTGACGCAACTCCACCACATCCAATAATCAATAATCTCGCCATTTTAACCCTCCATATTTTCCTCTTCTTCAAGAAGATCTTCAACATACTTCGGAAGCATAAATGCCCCGGTATGAAGATTTGTTGTATAATACCATGTTTCTATATTTCTTTCTTTCCAGCGCTTTGCATCAAAATCCTTAAGTGGGTGATATTTCTTAGATGCAAACCCAAACATCCAGTAACCCGAAGGACATGTCGGTATACATGCCTGATACACCCTGCTTATAGGAAAGCTCTTATATACCTTTCTGTGCATGGCACGAAAAGCCTCTTCATCTTCATCATAAAACGGACTTCCATGCTGGTAAACCATTATTCCATCCTCTTTTAAGGCACGAAAACAACTTCCGTAAAACTCTCTTGTAAAAAGTCCCTCCGCATAACCAAACGGATCAGTTGAATCATTTATTATAAGGTCATATTTGTCAACGCATCTTCTCAGGAAACGCAGACCATCCATGTTTGTGACTGTAACACGCTCATCATCAAACCCCTTTGCTGTCTCCGGGAAAAATTTTCTGCTCACCTCTACGAACATCTCATCCTGCTCTACTACATCTATATGTTCTATCTCAGGATATTCAATACAGGTACGCGCCACACCGCCGTCCCCACCGCCAATTATAAGTACATTTTTAACATTTGGGTGAACCGCCATAGGCACATGGACTATCATCTCATTATATATAAACTCATCCGCCTCAGAAAATATCACATCGCCGTCAAGAACTATCATCTTGCCAAATTCCTGTGACTCAAAAACATCTATTCGCTGATATTCACTCTGAACACTGTACAGCTGTTTATCCACTCTAATGCTGGTTTTTACATTCTCTGTATCCATCTGCGAAAACCAAATATCAAGACTCAACTAACATTCCTCCTCAATTACATTTATAAGTGAAACCGTCGGGTCTACTGTTCCCTGAAGAGAACACCCTTTTTCTTTTGCAAATAAAATATACTCTATAATATCATCGGTTATCCTCTCCCCAGGTGTAAGAATAGGAATACCCGGTGGATAACACATGACAAGTTCCGCACATATCTTTCCACCCGTCTCATTTATCGGTATCTGTTTTTTATTTGCATAAAATGCCTGCTGTGGTGTCATAACACTCTCAGGCTGTATAAAATCACCACAATAAAGGTCATTTCCGTCTTTTTCATAACGTCTCTTTATATCCTCAAGCGCACCTACAAGACGCTCTATATCCTGAATACGGTCACCAATCGATATGTATGCAAGTATATTTCCTATATCTCCAAATTCAATCTGAATATCATACTCATCACGAAGCAGATCATATACTTCTATTCCTGTAAGACCTATCCCCTGTGTATATATCGAAAGCTTTGTGACATCATAGTCATAGACACTGTCACCGTCTATAAGCTCCTGCCCATACGCATAATACCCTCCAATCTCATTTATCTCATTACGCGCATACTCTGCCATACGGGTAACCTTTTCAAAGGATTCTTTTCCATGAAGAGCAAGATTTCTCCTTGAAAGGTCAAGACTTGATAAAAGAAGATATGAGGCACTTGTAGTCTGTGTAAGGTTTATTATCTGTCGCACATACTCTGCATCCATCGATTCTCCACACAAAAGTATTGAACTCTGTGTGAGACTTCCACCAGACTTATGCATAGACACTGCTGCCATATCAGCACCAGCCTCCATACCAGACACCGGAAGATGCTCTCCAAAATAAAGATGCGTTCCATGCGCCTCATCCGCAAGCACCTTCATCCCTCTCTCATGAGCCATCTTTACAATCTCCCTGAGATTTGAACAGACTCCATAGTATGTAGGATTATTTATAATTATGGCTACCGCATCCGGATTCTCATCCATAACACGCCTGACCTCTTCAATCTCTACACCAAGTGCAATCCCTATCTTTGGATTAACCTTCGCCTCGACATATACCGGTATTGCTCCACAGAGTACAAGCGCATTTATAACACTTTTATGTACATTTCTAGGCAGCAGTATCTTATCTCCCGCCTTACATACCGACAAAATCATTGTCTGTACTGAGCTTGTAGTACCATTCACCATAAGAAATGCATGGGCGGCACCAAAGGCATCTGCCGTAAGTTCTTCCGCCTGACGTATAACAGACACCGGATGACCGAGATTGTCAAGTGGCTTCATGGAATTTACA
>JAFPDA010000144.1 GCA_017425575.1 Lachnospiraceae bacterium
CGAATAAGTATGTGGTTTATAGTTATAGCGGCTATAGACTGGAAATACCGAAAATGGAAGTTCCATGAAGACATGAAGATGACAAAGCAGGAAGTAAAGGATGAGTATAAAAACTCAGAAGGAGATCCTAAGATTAAAAGTCAGCAGAGAGCAAGAATGCAGGAAGCTTCAAGGCGAAGGATGATGCAGCAGCTTCCAAAGGCGGATGTAGTCATCACTAACCCTACACATCTTGCGGTTGCCATAAAGTATGATAAGGAAAAGCATGAGGCCCCGATTGTTGTCGCAAAAGGTGCAGATTATCTTGCAGCAAAGATAAAAGATGTTGCAAGGGAAAATCAGATTGAGATTGTTGAAAACAAACCTCTTGCCAGAATGTTATATCACAATGTTGATATTGGTGCAGAAATTCCACCGGAATTGTACCAGACGGTTGCAGAGGTTCTTGCTTATGTATATAATTTAAAAGGTAAAATTTAAAGCATTATTGCAGAAATGAGGAGAAAATGAAAAAACAGGATTTATTTCTTGGACTATACATATTGTTGCCGGTAATATTTCTTATCGTGCCAATACCACCACTTTTACTTGATGTACTTATTCTTTTTAATATAAGTATTGCACTGATAATTCTTTTTAATGCATTGTTTTCAAAAGAAGCACTGAGTATGTCTTCATTCCCTACACTGCTTCTTATGACAACTCTTTTCCGTATGTCATTGAACGTAGGTTCTACAAGAAATATCCTTATGACAGGATATGCTGGAAACGTAGTAGAGACTTTCGGACAGTTCGTTGGTGGCGGAAGTCTTGTAATCGGTGTAGTTATCTTTATGATACTTATAATAATTCAGTTTATTGTTATCAATAAAGGTTCTGAGCGTGTATCTGAGGTTACAGCAAGATTTACGCTTGATGCTATGCCGGGTAAACAGATGGCTATCGATGCGGATTTAAATACAGGTGCTATCAATGATGACCAGGCTAAAGAAAGAAGACAGAAACTTCAGGACGAGTCTGCATTTTTTGGAGCCATGGACGGTGCCACAAAGTATGTAAAGGGAGATGCAACTGCAGGTCTTGTCATAACAGCCATAAACTTTGTAGGTGGTCTGATTACAGGTGTGCTTATGCAGGGACTGGAAGTTTCTGAAGCACTTACAAAGTATGCAATACTTACAATCGGTGATGGCCTTGTGAGCCAGATACCATCGCTTCTTATTTCGCTTTCAACAGGTCTTCTTGTAACTAAAGTTTCAAAAGAAGCAGATCTTAGTAATGTGCTTATCGGACAGCTTTTTTCAATACCAAAAGTACTTTATATAGTAGGTGGAAGTATGGCGTTTCTCGGTATAGCTACGCCATTACAGACATTTTTATGTCTTGCCTATGCAATTGTGTTTATAGCAGCAGGACGCGCGATAGAGGCTGCAATAGAAGATGTAAAGGTAGAGGAAGAAGTCGAGTCCGAAGAGAGTTCAGCAGAAGAAATCAGACGTCCGGAAAATGTTGTATCACTTTTACAGGTAGATCCTATCGAGCTTGAGTTTGGTTATGGTATCATACCTCTTGCTGATGTGAATCAGGGTGGTGATTTGCTTGACCGAGTAGTAATGATAAGACGTCAGATAGCGCTTGAGCTTGGCTGTGTGGTTCCTATGATACGATTAAGGGATAATATACAGCTTAATCCAAACCAGTATCTGATAAAGATAAAAGGAGTGCCTGTAAGTGAGGGAGAGATTTTGTTTGATCACTATATGGCTATGAATCCGGGATATGTAGAGGAGGAGATAACAGGTATACCAACATTTGAGCCATCCTTCCATCTTCCGGCAATATGGATAACCGAGTCTCAGAGAGAGCGTGCAGAGTCTCTTGGATACACAGTAGTTGACCCTCCTTCAATAATTGCGACACATCTGACAGAAGTTATAAGAAACAATCTTGCAGAACTTCTTACAAGACAGGATGTCCAGAATCTTATCAACAATGTTCAGGAGGCAAATACTACGCTTATATCAGAGCTTGTGCCTAAGCTTCTCAGTGTAGGTGAGATACAGAAAGTGCTTCAGAATCTTCTAAGCGAGGGAATCTCTATCAGGGATCTTATTACAATTTTTGAAGCGCTTGCAGATAATGCAACCAGTACAAGAGATACAGATGTGCTTACAGAATATGTGCGTCAGGGGCTTAAACGTGCTATATCAAATAAATATTTCCCACCAAACGAGATGACAAGTGTTGTTACACTAGATCCAAAGATTGAACAGGAGATAATGGGTTCTGTAAAACAGACAGAGCAGGGAGCATACATAAATCTTGCACCGGAGAAGATGCAGGAGATTTTAAATTCAGTAAGAGAAGAGGTAGACAAGATGGAAGAGCTTGGAAAGAATCCTATTATTGTTACCTCACCGATAGTTCGAATGTATTTTAAGAAGATTACAGCTGAGCAGTTTGAGGATTTGACGGTTATTTCATATAATGAAATTGAATCGGATGTTGAATTACAATCTATAGGGATGGTGACAGTATAGTGATAGTAAAGAAATTTTTGGCTTCTACAGAGGAAGAAGCTGTTTTACTTGCGAAGGCCGAGCTTGGGGATAATGTTACAATTATGAATACAAAAAAAATCGAGCCTCATGGTTTTTCGCGTTTTTTCAAAAAAACTTCAGTTGAGATAACAGCAGCAGTTGATGATAATATACGTGAGGAAAAGAAGGAAGATATTCCTGATTTTAGTAAACTTCAGCAGGCTATACAGCAGAGTCAGCCTGCTCCTGACTCAAAGGCTGCTAAAAAAGAAGCTGATATTGAGCAGCTTATAAGAGCAAAACAGGTTATACTCGATGATGAGGACGAGTCAGTTCAGAAAGAGAATGACAGGGTTGACATTGAGCAGAGGCTTACAAACTTACAGGATTTACTTGAAAAACAGCTTAATACAAAACGTGAAGAGGAAAAAGAAGAGAAAGAAAAGGTAGTAGATCAGAAACAGGCATATCTTGACCTTATAAGAAAACAGCTTATCGACAGTGAAGTTGAGGCCTGTTATGTTGAACAGATAATAGAGGAGATAGAGGGGAGTCTTACAAACAACACCACACTTGATAATATACTTGCCAATGTATACCAGAAGATTGTACTTAAGATAGGAACTCCTCATCTTATTGATTTGAGAACAAAAAGAACAAAATATATATTTTTTATCGGACCTACGGGTGTTGGTAAGACAACTACAATAGCAAAGATAGCATCTACAATGAAACTTTCCAAAAAGACAAAGGTAGCGCTTATCACTTCTGACACATACAGAATAGCAGCTGTTGAGCAGTTAAAAACATATGCCAATATTTTAGGAGTACCGCTTAAGGTTATATATTCACCTGAGGAGATGGAGAAAGCAAAAGAGGAGCTTTCGGATTTTGATCTTGTGCTTGTGGATACAGCAGGAAGATCACATAACAATCATGAGCAGCAGGAGGATATAGGTAATATTTTAAGAACTATTCCTGAAGGTGAGAGAGAGGTATTTCTGGTTCTCAGTGCAACTACAAAATACAGGGATCTGGTAAATATATCAAAATCTTATTCAGAAATCTGTAAATACAATCTTATATTCACAAAGCTTGATGAGACAGATACAGTGGGAAATATATTTAATATACATATACTTACCGGAGCTCCGTTATCATATACAACATGGGGGCAGAATGTACCTGATGATATAGGAAAGATAGATGCTCAGAAAATAGCAAAACAGCTTCTTGGAGGAAACAGCTGATGGATCAGGCACAGCAGTTAAGAAATATTATAAAACAACAAAATATGCAGAGACATCTTGCGAGAGTTATCACGGTAACAAGTGGCAAAGGCGGAGTTGGCAAATCCAATGTGTCTGTAAATCTTGCGTTACAGCTGGCAAGAAAAGGAAAGAGAGTGATCATTCTTGATGCTGACTTTGGCCTTGCAAATGTTGAGATAATGCTTGGGATAAGGCCTAAGTATAATCTTGCGGATGTTATGTTTCGAGGAAGGGATATAAAAGAGATAATAAGTACCGGACCGGAGAATATAGGTATAATATCGGGAGGTTCAGGTATAAAAGAACTTACCAATATAGGAAGTGACCAGATGCAGCTTCTGGTTAATGTTATGTATGAGCTTGATGCTATTGCAGATTTTATCATTATTGACACAGGAGCAGGGATATCATCAAATGTTATGGAAATGATATTGTCAAGTACAGAGGTTATACTTGTGGCAACTCCAGAGCCAACCTCCATAACCGATGCATATGCTCTTTTAAAAACTTTAAGACGTCATCCGGATTATAAGACTGACAGTCTTAAAATACATGTAGTGGGGAATCGTACTCAGAATAATAATGAAGGAAGAGAACTATTTGAAAAGCTGAGTTCAGTTGTAGAAAAATTTCTTGATATGGATATGGAATATCTTGGGGCAATACCATTTGATAACTTTCTTCAAAAAGCTGTGATGAGGCAGCAGCCTGTGTCAGTGGCATTTCCTAATGCACCATCGGCAAAAGCGTTGTGTCATATGGCAGAGGTTATTGAGAAAGGACAGAAAGTGGAAGAAATAAAAAGAAGTAATGGTATATCAAGTCTGTTTTCAAGAATGTTTCATAATTACGGAAGATAATAAAAATGTTACGTGGGGGAGAATATGATTAAAGAGCTTATTCATAAAGGCTGCAAGGCAGTTTTGTATAAAATTTCAGCATAAAATCAAAATGAAAAATTTGAAGAGACAAAGTTTTTTTCCTGTAACGTACATGATATAATGTCGAGTTCAGAGATATTATTATATAATGGTATTGATACAAGGGTTATGCTGAATAAACAGGAATGCTATATACTTGAATTGTATGCGACAGATGGTGTATACAGATGCAGTGCATATTTTACTTCTGAGTTTATAGAAAACAGTGAGCAGTATATTATGCTGGAAATTGTTTCTCCTCTTCATAGAATACAGAGAAGAAGGCATCAGAGGTATCTGTGTCATAAACATTTTTTTTATTATGTTTTGCAAGATTCACAGATTCGTGATATTATAACTAGAGAGTATACAAATGAGAATAAGGACTTTTTAAATACACCCCAGATGTTTCAGGGAACTATTATAGATATGAGTGGTGGTGGTATGCGTTTTACCACTAAAAATAAGATAAAAAGTGGAAGAAATATCTTTTGTTTATTAAATTTAGATGATAAAGAGAATAAAGATGAAAGTCCTGTTCTTTGCAGAGTTGTTTATTCGGACAGGCTTGCAAATGATAAGGACAATTATGATATAAGAGTCAAATATGTTGACATAACAGAGGAACAGCGTAAAAAGATTATTAAGTACATATTCTGGCTGGAGAGAAAACGAATGGAATAGATTACGGAGGAGGGTTACATAATGAAAAATATTTTAGTGGTTGATGATTCTGCACTTATGAGAAGAACAATCTCTGATATAATAAATTCAGATGAAGGATTTGATGCTAGCCGTTTTGCTAATAATGGAATTGAGGCATTGGAGCTTCTTGATGCAGGAGAGAAATTTGATGCTATTATTTTAGATATTAATATGCCTAAGATGAATGGTATCGAATTTTTGAGAACTTTAAATAAACAGAGAAGAAAAGAGAAGGTAATTATTGTAAGTACAATAGCAAAAGAAGGCGCAAAGGAAACTATACAGGCACTCGAACTTGGTGCATTTGATTTTATAACAAAACCTGACAGCCTTTCTGAAGCAAAAGGTCCGTCTTTTTCTCAAAAACTGCTTGAGATGCTCTATGCAGCGACAGGAATCAGCACATCAGAGCCATTATTTAAAAGTGTCAGAACACCTGAAAAGAAGTTATCAACAAGGTTAGTTAATACTGATACAAAACCTTCTTCACAGAATAGAAAACCATTTGTAAGTTCTATTGCTGTGAAGAGCATGAAGTCAGACAGAGATAAGCATTCAAAAGCACCACTTGGTGCAGGTGCGAATAAAATTGTTGCACTGGCATGTTCGACGGGAGGACCAAAGGCTTTACAGTATGTAATTCCATTTTTACCAGCCAATCTGGATGCTGCAGTAGTTTTGGTACAGCATATGCCAGAGGGATTTACGGCATCGCTTAGCAAAAGACTTGATGAACTTAGCAGGATAAAGGTAAAAGAAGCGGAAGATGGCGATATTCTTCAAAAAGGAACTGTGTATATTGCAAAAGGTGGTTTTCAGATGCGTGTTGCAGAGAAAAACAGAAAAGAGCACAGCCTTTCAGTTACAAAGGAAGCTGCCAGAAATGGTCTTAAACCGTGTGCAGATATTATGTATGAATCGCTTATGAATTCATCATATGATGAAATTACATGTGTTGTTATGACTGGTATGGGGGCAGATGGAACTCATGGTATTTTACAGTTAGAAGAAACAAACAAAGTTTATGTTATCGGACAGAATGAAGAGAGCTGTACGGTGTATGGCATGCCAAAGGCTATTGCAGAGACAGGTGCAGTAGATGAGGTGGTTACTCTTAGAAAAATTGCTGATGCGATAACAAAACATGTGGGGGTGTTATAAAATGGATGTAAGCCAGTATCTTGAAATTTTTATCGACGAGACAAAAGAACATTTACAGTCTCTTAGTGACCAGCTTATGATTCTTGAGCAGGAACCTGAGAATATGGATACCATTAATGAGATTTTCCGTGCAGCACACTCTTTAAAAGGTATGGCTGGTACAATGGGATATAAGCGTATGCAGCGTCTTACTCATGATATGGAAAATGTATTTCAGGAAATCAGAAGTGGAAATATGACAGTAAAACCTGAACTGGTTGATGTTTTATTCCGTGGTTTGGATGCTCTTGAAAAGTATCTTGCCAGTATTCTTGAGACTTCTGATGAGGGAACTGAGGATAATGAAGAGATAATAAATACTCTTAATGCAATCGCAAATGGTGAGACAGGTGCAAAACAGCAGGACGAGCCGGCAGCAGCACAGATTCAGAATGCAGTTGAAGAAGTGAGTGCAGCTTCTGAGGGTGCAAAATATACAGGCATAACTATTACTGACTATGAAAAGAATACTTTTGAAAAGGCAAAGAGCCAGAATCAGAATATTTTTGGAATAACAGTTTATCTTCAGGAGACCTGTATACTTAAAGCAGCAAGAGCATTTCTTGTATTTAAGGCTTTAGAGGAACTTGGTGAGGTAATTAAAGCTGTTCCTGATGTACAGGATATTGAGGATGAAAAGTTTGAACTTGATTTCAGTCTCGTATATTTTACAAAAGAAAGTATAGAAAAAGTAAAAGCAGCTATAGAGAATGTATCTGAGGTAAAAGAGGCGGTTGTTGGACCATTTGAAGCTTCTGAAAAAATTCAGGAAATGGAAAAGAAACAGGAAGCTGAAGCTGCAAAATCTGAGGATAAGTCTGAAACTCCAAAGCCGGCAGCTACTCAGCAGACAGCAGCAAAGGTGGCAGAGAAACTTTCTGATGCAAAACCGGCAGCTAAGAAAGCAGCTAAACCTGCTGTTGGACGTACAGTTCGTGTAGATATTGAAAAACTTGATGTTCTTATGAATCTTGTAAGTGAGCTTATCATTGCAAAGAATGGTCTTGTATCTATAAGCTCAAATGACAGTGAGACAAAGAATGAGGCTGGATTTAATGAGCAGATAGAATACCTTGAGAGTGTTACAACAAATCTCCATGAGTCAGTAATGAAGGTTCGAATGGTACCTATTGAGAGTGTAGTTAACCGTTTCCCAAGAATGATCAGAGATTTGAGCAAAAAGCTTGGCAAGAAGATGGAACTTCATATGACTGGTGAGGAGACAGAGCTTGACCGTACAGTTATAGATGAGATTGGTGATCCACTTCAGCATCTGCTTAGAAACTCTGCTGACCATGGTCTTGAGTCTAATGAAGAGCGTATTGCACTTGGCAAGCCGGAAGTAGGTAATATTTATCTCGATGCTTATCAGGATGGTAATAATGTAAACATTGAAGTACGCGATGATGGTGCAGGTATAAATGTAGATAAGGTAAGAAATAAGGCTATTGAAAAGGGAACAATTACTCCTGAGCAGGCTGAGAATATGACTGACAAAGAGATAATAGATCTTCTTTTCAGACCTAGCTTCTCTACAGCAGAGCAGATTACAGATGTATCAGGACGTGGTGTTGGTCTTGATGTAGTTAAGACAAAGATTGAAGGTCTTGGAGGAAATATTGAGTGTAAATCTGTTATCGGTGAAGGAAGCAGCTTTATTATAAGACTTCCGCTTACACTTGCTATTATTCAGGCACTTATGGTTGAACTTGGAACAGAGAAATATGCTATTCCTCTTGGAAATATCCAGACTATTGAGGATGTACTTGTATCTGATATAAAACATGTTCAGACAAAAGAAGTTATAAATCTTCGTGGAAGTGTAATTCCACTTATCCGTCTGGATCAGATTCTTGATATAGAGCCAAGCAATCCTGATGCAGAAAACCTTACAGTAGTAATTGTTAATAAGGGTGACAAGCTTGCAGGTCTTGTAGTTGATAATCTTATTGGACAGCAGGAAATTGTTATTAAGTCTATTGGAAACTATATCAACTGCAGTAAGATGATCGGTGGAGCAACAATTCTTGGTGATGGTGAGATTGCTTTGATCCTTGAAGTAAATACATTAGTATAAGGGGGGAGAAAAAATGGCAATGGAGAATATGAATGACGTACAGAATATAGAGGTTGCAAGCGAAGGTAAGCAGTACATAGTTGTAAAGATTGGAACTGAACAGTATGGTATTGATATAAAATATGTTGATAATATTGTAAGAAATCAGAGAATTACAAGAGTTCCGAAGGCACAGCATTATTTTAAGGGAGTTATAAATCTTCGTGGTGAGATTATTCCGGTAATGAGTCTTAGATTAAAATTTGGACTTGAACCTGATGAATACACAAATGCTACACGTATAATAATAATTAAACTTGAACCACAGTCAGCTATAGGTATAATAGTTGATGAGGTAAAAGAAGTTGTTACTCTTGGGGAAGAATCAATTGAGAAGCCTAGTGCAACAGATCCAACAGATACTATGATTCAGTATTTGAGTGGTGTTGGAAAACATGGCGATGGTCTGATTTCTTTACTTAACATTTCTGCTGTAATAGTAGGCAAAGAGAGAGAGCTTGCTTAAAACTACTATATTGAAGGTAATGTTTTATTGATGAGGTGAATTAAGTGCAGGAAAAAAGTATAGAATTTGATGTCCTGACAGAGATTGGCAATATAGGAGCAGGTAATGCAACTACAGCATTATCGCAGCTTATAAATGCAAGAATTGATATGCTGGTTCCAAAAGTTGATTTATTAACTTTTAATGAACTTGCGGAGATTGTTGGTGGTGCTGAGACTTTAGTTGCGGGAATTCTGCTTTCTCTTGAAGGCGATGTTGATGGTATGATGTTGTTTGTTCTGGAAAGCTCAGCAGCACATCTTCTGGTAGATCAACTTATGGGAATATCTTCTTCGTATAGCAAAGAAGGTAAAGGTTTTAATGATATTGAAGAATCAGCTCTTAAAGAAATAGGAAATATTATAGCTGGTGCATATCTTTCTTCTATATCGTCATTGACAAATATGTTGATTACATCATCTGTACCTTATCTTTCTGTGGATATGGCAGGGGCAATTCTTAGTGTCCCTGCGATTGAATTTGGAAAGATGGGTGATAAGGCATTGTTGATAGAGTCACAATTTAAGGATTTGGATGTCGATATTAGCGGGTATTTTATTCTGATACCTACAATAGAGTCCTATGAGCGTATGCTACGTTCCTTAGGTTTGTAAATTTATCATTATACAGGGTTATAGGTGATGAGAATGGCTAATATGATAAAAGTAGGAATGGCAGACTTAAATATATGTCATTCACCAGATGCAATAACAACATTAGGGTTAGGCTCTTGTGTTGGAGTTGCGTTGTATGATAAAACGACGCATATAGCAGGATTAGTGCATGTTATGCTTCCTGATAGCACCAAAGTCAGACAAAATCAGAATAAAGCAAAATTTGCCGATACTGGAATAGATCTTTTGATTGAAATGCTTGAAAAAGAAGGAGTAAGAAAACAGTCACTTACTGCCAAAATTGCAGGCGGGGCGCAGATGTTTGCTTTTTCTTCAAATAATGATATGCTTCGTGTTGGGGAACGCAATGTAGAAGCCGTTAAACAAAAACTTAAAGATTTGGGGATAAGGATTTTGGCAGAGGATACGGGTTTGAATTATGGTCGTACTGTTGAATTTTATCCTGAAACTGGGGATTTTGTTATAAAATCGGTTGGCAAGCCGGTAAAGACTATATAGCTATTAGGAGGATTTTTTGTGAAAACAGAGTACATTCCCAAGTTTGTTACGCTTTTGGCAGGTGCAATAGTTTGTATCGACTGTATATTAAGAAACAGAGATACTACATATTCTCTTGAAATATTGCTTGCAACACTTATAATTTTTTATATTTTGGGCATAATAGCACAGAAGATAATAGAGAAGGTTAAAGAGAGCAATATGGTAATGAAATTAAAGGAAATGTCTGAGGAAATTGAATCAGAACAAACGGATGAGAATATTGATGAAGAAGAAAATGAAAATGAGACATCTGAAAATGTAGATAGTTCAGAGATATAATTAAGATTTAGGGAAGGAACTAAACTATTCTATGGATGAAAAAGCAAGACTTGAATTATGGGAAGAATATTATAAAACAAAAAATGTGGAAATGCGACAGCAACTGATTACTGAATATGCGGGACTTGTAAAAGTTGTAGCCGGAAGATTAGGCATGTATCTTGGATACACTGTTGATTATGATGATCTTGTTGGTTATGGAATATTCGGTCTTATAGATGCGATAGACAAGTTTGAGATTTCAAAGGGAGTTAAATTTGAGACATATGCAAGTCTGAGAATTCGTGGTTCAATACTGGATCAGATAAGAAAGATGGACTGGATTCCAAGAACTCTTAGGCAAAAACAAAAAAGACTGGATCAGGTTTCAAGTGATTTTGAGGCAAAATTTGGGCGTGCTGCCACAACCGAAGAATTATGTAAAGAACTTGATATGTCAATGGAGGAGCTGGAAGGTTTACAAAACCAGACTCAGATTGCAAATTTAGTATCACTTGATGAATATTTGGAACAGGGAAGTGAAGTAAGAGTCGAGGCTGGTAACAAACAGAGGTTTGAACAACCGGAACAGGTTATAGAGAGGCAGGAGTTAAAAAGAATTCTTGCAGAGGCGATAGATTCATTGAAGGAAAATGAGCGTAAAGTTATTGCGTTATATTATTTTGAGGAATTGACACTGAAAGAGATTAGTAGGATACTGGGAGTATCAGAGTCAAGAGTATCACAGCTTCATACAAAGTCACTCAAGAAGATGAAAGAAAAACTTGGTGATGAAAATATGGGTGTATTTAGCATATTGAATATTTAAGCACAAACTGGTTTGATACTAGTTTGTGCTTTATGTGATTATATACAAGAGGTAAATTGGGGGAGGTTCAGTCATGAAAAGAAATGCATTTTTTCAGTTAGTGCAAAAAGAAGATGGTTTATATCTTAAATCTTATCCCGCAGTAAATGGTGGGAGTTCACTGAAGAATGATGATATTCTTCAGTATTTAACAAAAAAGAATTATCCAGATGTAGATTTGATGCTTATAAAAACATTTCTTGACGAGGCACAAAAAAAGGAAAATGCGCTTGTAAAGCTTCTGGATGGAGAGCATATTCCAGAGAATGAGTTTGCTATAATATCTACAGATGAAAAAAGAAATCTTGCAAAAATCAGACTATATCCACCTTCTAATAATGGAAAAAGGCTTACAGTAAGTGAACTTAAGGATTTGATTGCCCAGAATGGTATAAAACATGGAATTATAGACAGCAATATTGAGATGGCTTTAAAGGGCAGACTGTATTGTACAGATATACTTATTGCCAAAGCTACACTGCCTGTTCAGGGTAAAAATGCAGAGATTATATATAATTTTAATGTGGAAAAGACAAATACTCCACAGATGTCAGAAGATGGAAGCGTCGATTTCCACAAACTTGACATGATAGAAAATGTAAAAGAAGGACAGCTGCTTGCCACTCTTATTCCGGCAGTTCATGGAAAAGAGGGAATAGATGTATGTGGTGTGCCTATAAAACCGAATAAAGTTATAGTAAAAAGCTTAAAACATGGTAAAAAGATACATCTTACAGAAGATAAACTTGAGATGTACTCAGATGTTTCCGGAAATGTAACACTTGTCGATGAGACAGTATTCGTATCTGATTTATATGAGGTTCCGGCTGATGTTGGTCCATCTACCGGCGATATAGATTATGATGGAAGTGTTGAGGTAAAAGGAAATGTACTTACAGGCTATACAGTTCATGCTACCGGTGATATCACAGTAAACGGTGCAGTTGAAGGTGCTACTCTTATAGCCGGTGGAAAGATAGTCTTAAAAAGAGGTATTCAGGGAATGTCTAAGGGTGTTATGGAAGCCCAGGGAGACATTATATCAAACTTTATAGAGAGCTGTTCAAATGTAAAGAGTGGTGGAAAAGTTATAACAGATGCAATTATGCACAGTAAGGTTACAGCAAAGGAAGAAGTTGTTGTAAATGGAAAAAGAGGACTCATAGCGGGTGGAAAGGTAAGGTCAGAATCAAAGATAGAGACAAAGATAGTAGGTTCTACTATGGGTACAAGTACAGAACTTGAGGTTGGTCTTGATCCTGCAATAAGTGACAGATATCATGCGATTGAGAAAGAGATAGAAAAATATAGTGAAGAAAAAGAAAAAATACTTCAGAATATGCAGATACTTCAGAAAAGACTCAAGGCAAAAGGAAAGCTTGATGATGAGAAGATGAAGATGCTTAAAGACAACACAGTGCGTCTCAAAGAAATAGAGCAGGAGATGGAAAAGGACTCAGAGGAATATGATGTTCTTGGTGAGAAACTTGAGAAGTACAATAGTGCAGGTAAAATAGTAGTACAGGATATTGCATATCCGGGTGTAAAGATGACTATTTCAAATGTGACAAGTTTTATACATACAGATACACATCACAGTACATTTGTAAGAGAAGGAGCAGATATACGTATAAAGGGTATATAATAAAGAAACTCCGAGAGAACATTTACACAAAAAGGAGGAATGCTTATGTCACTTTTGATTGAGAACATATCACTGCCACCAAAGTCACTGGAAGTATCTAACATACACTCTGCTGAAAACACAAAACATTATAATGAGGAACAGCAGGTTGCAGCCCAGTTTCAGCAGGTGGTAAAACAAAATTCGGAAACGGCCGTCAGAAGGCGTGAAGTTGATAATGATGAGCTGAAAAATGAAGAACGTAAAAATAAACAGAATAATCAGAGAAAACATGAGTCAAAAGACAGAAATAAAAAAGAAGACAGTGGCAAAGAGAAGAATCTCAATATGTTTGAGGGAAATCTTTTTGACATGAAAATATGATAATGGAGATACGTAAAGATGATTGTTTTGGAAATAGCAATGATTGTGATAGGACTTGTGGCAGTTTTTGTAAGCTTTAAAGTTTCTGATAATACTGTGCAGAATCCTGTTAATGAACAAAAAGTTATTGATAATACAGAGAAGAGAAATTTACAGTCGGAAATACAGGAAATATATGACAAATTTGATGAGGATATCAAAGTCAGATCTGAGGATGCAATTAACAGTGCTGAGTCTGAACTCTCTCATGTGTCTAATGAAAAAATTATGGGAATGAATGAATATTCAGACCAGGTTCTTGAAAAGATGGAGAAAAATCATTCGGATGCAGTTTTTCTTTATAATATGCTTAATGAGAAGGAAAAAGAACTCAGAGAACTTGAGAAAGAGATTGATACTTTAAAAGCAGGCATTCATGACCAGATAGCTGAGGAGTATCAGGGGATGAAGGAATGTATAGCTGATGCCCAGAGTGTAAAAAATGATATGGAACTGCTTATTGTACAGCAGCAGTCAGTTAAGACTGCCAAGGAAGAACTTCAGGATAATAGCATAACCGAAGAAGAACATATCTCTGACTCTGAAGAAATAATGGATAAGACATCATTATATGATGCTGAGATTGCACAGATTGAGCTTGAAGAGAGTGAGCAGAGTGGTTCAGAAGAAGATAGAATTGAAAATTATACAGAAGAAACAGATATGAGTAACAGAAATCAGGAGATAATTGCCTTGTATAAAAAGGGATATCCTGTACTTGATATATCAAAAATGCTTGGAATGGGACAGGGTGAAGTAAAATTTGTTATTGATATGCATAATGCAATAGGATAAGATGGAGGCTGTTTATGAATAAAAAATCATTTTTAAGGGGATTTGGAACAGGAGTTTTGTTCACAGCGATTATCCTTGGAATATCATGTTTTATCAGAACTTCAGACTCTTCAACTATCTCAAGGGCCAAAAAACTTGGTATGGTGTTTGAATCTGAGACAAGTAAAATAGTACTGGCAACTCCTGAGATTTCTGAAGTAACAAAGATACCGGATGAATCAGCGGTTCCAACAATACTGCCATCAGAAACAGAAGTTCCAGCTGATACACAGGCTCCGGATAAAACAGAAGCGCCTGCTGTTAGCAAAGAAACAAAGGCACCTTCAGGTTCTTCGGCTTCCAAAGCGGAGAGACCGGATAAAAAGCTTGAAGAGGAAAAGAAAAATATAGAAGACGAAGTAAATAAAGAAGTTGAAAGTATAAGAAAAGAATTTACCATAAATGATGGTGACTGGGGAGAAAAAGTCAGCAGCGAATTAGAGGATATGGGAATTGTAGACAGTGCTTCTAAGTTTAATAAGTATCTTGAAGATAATGGTTACAGCGGTGTGATACGCTCAGGTACATATGATTTATCTCCAGATGATACATATAAAGAGATAGCAGAAAAGATTACTTCCGGGAGATAGAAGTATAGAGTGAAAAGGAGAAAAAATGAAATTCAGACCGTGTATAGATATCCATAATGGTTCTGTAAAACAGATTGTCGGTGGAAGTCTTATGGATGCAGGAAATCAAGCAAAAGATAACTTTGTATCAGAGTATGGTGCAGCCCATTATGCAAATATGTATAAAAGGGATGGCTTTAAGGGAGGTCATATAATTATACTGAATAATGCAGAGAGTGAGTATTATGAGGCTGATATCGGGCAGGCAAAAGCTGCATTAAAAGTTTTTGATGGCGGAATGCAGATAGGTGGTGGAGTAAACCTTGATAATGCTCTGATGTATCTTGAACTTGGTGCTTCACACGTGATAGTGACATCATATGTATTCAGAGATGGAATTATCGATTATGACAGGCTTAATGCCATTTCAAAGCTTGTGGGAAAAGACAGGCTTGTACTTGACCTTAGCTGCAGATTTGCAGGAGATGACTATTATGTTGTTACGGACAGATGGCAGAAAATTACCAGTGAGAGATTTAACAGAGAGCTTTTTGAAAAGCTTGGACAGTACTGTGATGAGTTTCTTGTGCATGCTGTGGATGTGGAAGGCCATGCTTCAGGAGTAGAGAAAAGAGTTATAGAGATTCTTGGAGAATGCGACTGCAAAAAGGTTACATATGCAGGTGGAATTCATTCATTAGAAGATTTGGAATTTATAAGAGAAGCAGGAAAGGGGAAAGTAGACTTTACAATAGGAAGTGCACTTGATTTATTTGGTGGGGATATACCATACAGTTCACTTTCTGAATATGCATCCTCGCAGAACGTTTTTTGATTTATCTATAAAACAAAAAAGATGTAATAATTTTGTAATATATTTAATCATAAATATATATATTAAAAAAAGAACACTTATTTTTTGTTTGTTTTAACAAAAAAATAAGTGTTCTTTTTTACTGAAAATATACAAAGTATACAATAAAAATAATCCGCTATATTATGACATAATTTTCAAGGGTTGAAATATTTAAAAAGTGTGTTATAATTGTTACATAAATGTTAAGTAAATGTTTGGAAATGTCACAACTTGTTACAGAAGTTTTGATATCAGGAGGTTATTTATGAATTTAAAGAAATTTGCAATGTTTACACTTACGCTTACGCTCATTACCGGCGTTATTTCTACTCCGGTATCTGCATTTGCCAGCGAAACAGAAACAGTTTCTGAGAATGTTACAATTGTAGAAAACTCTTCAGTGGATGAGCTTGTTGAGACTGAAGGAGAGAATACTGAAGTACAGGAAAGTACAGTAAATGTTCTTGACAGCACAAAAGATACAGCTATGAAAGGTAAAAGCAAAAACTCTTCGAAGAAAGCTGCTTTAAAAAAATCAAAGAAAAAATCTTCAAAGAAGAAAGCTGATTATACAAAAGCAGAGCTCAGACTTATGGCAAGTATTATAAACTGCGAGGCAGGAATTGAGCCATATCAGGGTAAGCTTGCCGTTGGAATAGTAGTAATGAACAGAGTAAAATCTTCAAGTTTTCCGGGTTCAATAAAGAGTGTTATATATCAGCCGGGACAGTTTTCTCCAGTCAGAAACGGTGCTTTAAGAACAAGACTTGCACAGTACGATGCAGGAAAGACGAAATCTGCACAGTGGAAAAGCTGTATAAAAGCAGCCAAAAAGGTTCTTTCAGGACAGAAAACTATACTATACAGAGGAAAGACAAAGAGTCTCAGAGGTTATCATTTCTTTAGCGTACAGCTTAGAGGAGCAAGATTTAAATTAGGTGGACATCGCTTTAAATAATTATCGCAGTAAAATTCGGCTTTTGGGCATAAACTAAAAAGTCGAATTTTTTTCTTTTATATTTGTGAAGAGTGTGTTACAATGTAATGTAAATAGTTATGTATTTTTATTATGGTATGTCGAAGGAGGAAACATATTTGAGTAGTCCAGTTGAAACTAATGAGAATATTGTGGATGAAAAGGAGGTTGTCTCTCGTAATTTTATTCAGAATATAATTGATAAAGATATCGAGGAGGGGAAATGTAAAAAAGTTGTAACAAGATTTCCACCTGAGCCAAACGGATATCTGCATATAGGACATGCAAAATCAATTATCCTGAATTCTGGTCTTGCTAAAGAGTATGGTGGAGTATTTCATCTCCGTTTTGATGATACAAATCCAACAAAAGAGAAAGTTGAGTTCGTTGATTCAATACTTGAGGATGTTAAGTGGATTTGTGGTGATATAGACACAGATCAGATATATTACGCATCAGGTTATTTTGATACAATGTATGAGTGTGCTGTAAAGCTTATAAAAAAAGGAAAAGCTTTTGTATGTGATCTGACACCAGATGAGATAAGAGAGTACAGAGGAACATTGAAAGAACCGGGCAGACCAAGTCCATACAGAGAGCGTACAATAGAGGAGAACCTTGATTTGTTTGAGCGTATGCGTGCAGGCGAGTTTGAAGATGGTTCAAAAGTTCTAAGAGCAAAGATAGATATGGCATCTCCAAATATTAACATGAGAGATCCTATTCTTTACAGGGTTGCAAGAAAAGAACATCATAATACAGGCAACAAGTGGTGCATCTATCCTATGTATGACTTTGCTCATCCTATTGAGGATGCAATAGAGGGAATAAGCCACTCTATATGTACACTTGAGTTCGAGGATCACAGACCTTTATATGACTGGGTTGTAAGAGAGCTTGAGTTTGAAAATCCACCAAAGCAGATTGAGTTTGCAAAGCTTTATCTCACAAATGTTGTTACAGGAAAGAGATATATAAAGAAGCTTGTTGAGGATGGAATTGTTGACGGATGGGATGATCCAAGGCTTGTCTCAATAGCAGCACTCAGAAGAAGAGGTTTTACACCTGAGTCTATCCGTAATTTTATGGAACTTTCAGGAGTGTCAAAATCGCAGAGCTCTTCTGACTATGCGATGCTTGAGTATTGCATAAGAGAGGATTTGAAATTAAAACGTCCCCGTATGATGGCAGTTTTAGATCCAATTAAGCTTGTTATTACAAACTATCCTGAAAATGAGATTGAATATCTTGATGTTTCAAATAATCAGGAAAATGAAGAGATGGGAACACGTAAAGTTCCATTTGGCAGAGAACTTTATATTGACAGAGAAGACTTTATGATTGAGCCTCCTCGTAAATATTTCAGACTTTTCCCGGGAAATGAAGTACGTCTTATGAATGCATATTTTGTAACATGTACAGATTATGTTACTGACGAAGATGGAAATGTTACAGAAGTTCATTGTACTTATGATCCTGAAACCAAGAGTGGAAGTGGTTTCAATGGAAGAAAAGTTAAAGGAACAATACACTGGGTATGTGCTGAAACTGCTGAAAAGGCAGAAGTTCGTTTATATGAAAATATTGTTGATGAAGAAAAGGGAGTTTATAATGAGGATGGCACAATAAATGTTAATCCAAACTCTATTACAGTGCTTAAAGATTGTTATATTGAACCTGCACTTGCAGAGGCTGAGTCTATGGACAGTTTCCAGTTTGTAAGACATGGCTATTTCTGTGTAGATTCTAAAGATTCTTCAAAAGAACATATGGTGTTTAATAGAATTGTATCATTAAAAAGCTCATACAGACCAAAATAAGGAGGAATAGAGATGGGTTTATTTTCAGGTCTTGAAAAAATTGGATTAGGTAAACTTAAGGAGTTAGAGGTTTTTGAAGAAGAGAAGAAACCAGAGTCAGAGGGTGATTCAAATGTTGCAAAGCCACAGGTAACAGAGGAAGAATTATTGTTTGACAAGACGCATACATGTCCTGTATGTGGTGAAGAATTTCATTCAAAAATGATAAGAACCGGTAAAGTTAAACTTTTAAGTGCAGATACAGATATGCGTCCTAAGTACCAGCTTGTAGATTCACTTAAGTACGATGCTATTGTATGTCCAAAATGTGGATATGCAGCACTGAGCAGATTCTTTAAATTTGTTACTCAGGGACAGATAAATCTTATAAATGAAAATATAACAAAGAATTTCAGTGGGCTTCCTGTAACTGGTAAAATATATACATATGATGATGCTATTACACGTCACCAGCTTGCACTTGCAAATGCTATTGTAAAAAAGGCAAAAGCTAGTGAAAAGGCATATACCTGTCTTAAGATGGCATGGCTTTACAGAGGCAAGGCAGAGACACTTCCAAAAGATACTCCTGAATATGATAAAGTTATTGAAGAACTTTCAAAGCAGGAGACAGATCTTTTGGTAAATGCTTATGAAGGATTTTTATCAGCATTTTCTAAGGAAATGTTCCCTATGTGTGGTATGGATGAGATTACTGTTACATATCTTGCAGCAGACCTTGCAAGAAGAATTGGAAGATATGATGAATCAAGCAGATGGATATCAAAAGTTCTTACAGACAGAAAAGCTAATGAGAGAATAAAGAACAAAGCACGTGATATCAAGGAAATGTTAAATAAGCAGAAAGCTGAATAGTTATATAAAATAAATAAACCGTCGTACTAAATATCAGTACGGCGGTTTTTGATATATAATCAATTATTCTTCAAAGTAACTGTTAGTTTTAATAATGCTTCTTGGAATGGCATCTTTTGAATTTTTCCATGGTTTATCTTCATTTCTGTAATCAAATTTATCTATAAACCATTCAAGGTCATCAGCTACACGTTTCATATTGGTAAGATAGATATTATTAAGAGCTTCAATGAATTTCTGCTGGTCAGAACTGCCAAGACTTCCGGCGGCATCGTATAACATTCCATAATGTGTTGTGCAGAAACCTTTGCTTTTTTCAAATTTTGCCGGAAAATCAGAGTCATGTTTATAACAATGTATAATAGTGGCGATATATCTTTTGAAAACTCCGTCTATACGGTTGCATATAAAACATGAGTGTGATAAATCCTCTGTATATTTCTGTATATCAGAGCTTTCTTTTTTTGAAAAGAGACTCTTTTTGGCAGGTGAGGAGCTTTTACTCATTTTTTCTATTGTTGAAATGGTTTTCTTCATATGAGTATGAAGCATAAGTGCCACACCGAGTCTGTTCTGGTTTTTGTACATTTGTTTCATATGATGGGAACAGAAACCGATTTTATCAGTCTCCATTCGGATATCATCTTCCATATAACTTGGTCCAAGTGTAAAGTCTATGGCATCTTTTTCAAGCTGACTGTGCATAAGACATAAAGGACATTCACAGTCGGTTTCAAATGCATCATTTACCGGTATTGTGTATAATTGTTCTTTCATATTGTCTACCTCTTTTGATTATTATCTTTTTTATATTGTAGCAATTTATATAGAATATTTCCATATATTATACAGTAATCTCAGAGAATATTTAACGATTAAGGGCTATTTTAAACGTATCTTCGATGCAAGGGGCTGTAATTCTGTATAATTTAATCATTGGTGCATAGCCTGGCGTCAAGTGTCAGGCTTGTATCTGTACTATAAAATGATAAATAAAGAAATAGTGAGAAATAAAGAGTATAAGAGAGAAAAAAAGAGCAAATAACTATAAAAGCACAAATTTACAACCATGGTAATATTGATAAAATTATTTAAATGAAATATATTATGACTATGGTTAGCACTCAAAGAGAGTGAGTGCTAATAAGAAGTCGCAAATTGTTAAAGGAGGAATATATTATGAAGTTAGCACCATTAGGAGACAGAGTTGTATTAAAACAGTTAGAGGCAGAAGAAACTACAAAATCAGGTATTGTTTTACCGGGAAATGCACAGGAAAAACCACAGCAGGCAGAAGTAATAGCAGTTGGACCTGGCGGGGTTGTTGATGGTAAGGAAGTGGTTATGCAGGTTTCTGTTGGTGATAAGGTAATTTATTCTAAATATGCAGGAACAGAAGTTAAGCTTGAGGATGAGCAGTTTATAGTAGTTCGTCAGAATGACATAGTAGCAAAAGTAGTTGACTAATTAGCAAGGGGGAAAATAAATCATGGCAAAAGAAATTAAATTTGGCGCAGATGCAAGAGCAGCTCTTGAGGCTGGTGTTGATAAACTTGCAAACACAGTAAAGGTTACACTTGGACCAAAAGGAAGAAACGTTGTACTTGATAAATCATTTGGTGCACCACTTATCACAAATGATGGTGTTACTATTGCAAAAGATATCGAGCTTGAAGATGGATTTGAGAACATGGGAGCACAGCTTGTAAAAGAAGTTGCTACAAAGACAAATGATGTAGCAGGTGACGGTACAACAACAGCTACAGTTCTTGCTCAGGCAATGGTTAATGAAGGAATGAAAAATCTTGCAGCAGGAGCTAATCCAATTATCCTTCGTAAAGGTATGAAGAAAGCATGTGACTGTGCAGTTGAGGCTATTAAGGATATGAGCTCAAATGTTACAGGAAAAGATCAGATTGCAAAGGTTGCTTCAATCTCAGCAGGTGATGAGGCTGTTGGACAGATGGTAGCAGATGCTATGGAAAAAGTATCTAACGATGGTGTTATCACAATCGAAGAGTCTAAGACAATGAAGACAGAGCTTGACCTTGTAGAAGGTATGCAGTTCGACAGAGGATATGTTTCAGCATACATGGCTACAGATATGGATAAGATGGAAGCAAACCTTGACAATCCATATATCCTTATCACAGACAAGAAGATTTCAAACATTCAGGAGATTCTTCCAATACTTGAGCAGATTGTACAGAGTGGTGCAAAACTTCTCATTATCGCTGAGGATGTTGAGGGTGAGGCTCTTACAACACTCGTTATCAACAAGCTCAGAGGTACATTTAATGTAGTAGCTGTAAAGGCTCCTGGATACGGTGACAGAAGAAAAGCTATGCTTGAGGATATCGCTATACTTACAGGTGGTACAGTTATCTCTGATGAAGTTGGTCTTGACCTCAAAGAGGCAACAATTGAGCAGCTTGGACGCGCTAAATCAGTTAAGGTTCAGAAAGAGAATACAGTTATCGTTGATGGTGCTGGTGATAAGGCAGCTATCGATGCAAGAGTTTCACAGATAAGAGCCCAGATGGAGGAGACAACATCTGATTTCGATAAAGAGAAACTTCAGGAGAGACTTGCTAAACTTGCAGGTGGTGTTGCAGTAATCCGTGTAGGTGCTGCTACAGAGACAGAGATGCAGGAAGCTAAGCTTCGTATGGAAGATGCTCTTAACGCTACAAGAGCTGCTGTTGAGGAAGGTATCATCTCAGGTGGTGGTTCAGCATATATCCACGTATCAAAAGAGGTTGCTAAGCTTGCAGCTACACTTGAGGGAGATGAGAAGACAGGTGCAAACATTATCTTAAAAGCACTTGAGGCTCCTCTTATGACAATCTCACACAATGCAGGACTTGAGGGTGCAGTTATCATCAATAAAGTTCGTGAGTCAGAGCCTGGAACAGGATTTAATATTCTTAAAGAAGAGTATGTAGACATGGTAAAAGAGGGTATCGTAGATCCAGCTAAGGTTACAAGAAGCGCTCTTCAGAATGCTACAAGTGTTGCATCTACATTACTTACAACAGAGTCAGTTGTATCTACTATCAAAGAGGATGCACCAGCAATGCCAGCAGGCGGTGCTCCAATGGGAATGATGTAATTTTATTATTAAAAATAAACCAAAAAGAGGATTGCTGCGTTTTTCGCGGCAGTCCTTTTTTAAATCAGTGAGGGATAATATGAAACAACGAATAGCATATGTTGATGCGGCTAAAGGATTAAGCATACTTATGATAGCTATGGGACATATAACCAAAATCAGCAATCCTCTGGATATGTGGATGTCCTCATTTAAGGTATCAATATTTTATATAATATCAGGTTATCTTATGGCTTATTCAGGTTCAATAACCAGCAGAAACTTCAAAGAGTTTATACAGAAACTGTTGAAAAGTCTTGTGGTGCCATATGTGTCTTTCAGTATTATTGGAATAATATTTAAGACAGGCTGTGTATTTCTTAAACATAAGCCTGCTATACAGGTGCATGATACATTTATGGAATATCTGTATGACAGTATCTTTTTAAAAGGTATCAATTCTATGTGGTTTCTGCCAACAATATTTTTGGGAGAGATTATATTTTTCTGGATAATAAGAAGTCCTAAAGTTATAAAAGCTGTTTATGCAGTACTTGGACTTTTTGGAATAACCTTTGGAAATAAAATTTTTGACCTTGTAGGTGGAATAGAGAGCCTTCAGGCACATCCGGATACAGCTGATAATATATTGAGATTAGCTTCCGCTGTATCAAAGGGTATAATGGCAGCATGGTTTATAGGTGCAGGCTATCTGATATATTTCTATTACAGGAAAATCTCAGATGTTTATGTCAAGACTGGTATAGGTGTTTCATTTACAGTCATAAATATTATACTTTCACAGATAAACAGCAGTGTGGACATAATCCTGCTTGATGAAGGTAAATATCCGCCTTTGTTTTATGTCTGTGGCATAGTGGGTTCAGTAGGGGCAATAGCCCTGCTTGATGTTATATCAGGCTTCAGGGAACTTACATTTCTTGATTACTGGGGGAAAAATTCGCTTATTGTAATGTGTACCCACACTGTGCTTGGATTTAGAACCATAGTATATAATGGCTGGAAGAGCGTGGCATACATTCCCAAAATCGGAAATTTTGAATATATATGTGAATGTTTAGTAGTACTAGCAATTTTGTTATTAATAGAGTATAGTATAGTAGAGATAGTCAATTCGAAATTACCATTTCTGATTGGCAGAAAAAATAAAAAGCAAAAGGGGGTACAATGAAATGGAAGAATTGTATTCAGAAACTTATCTACATGCAAAACCATCAATTGGCAGAAGGATGGCAAGAATTGGACTTATAGTACTTAGTATTTTAATTGCTTTGGCGGCATTTTTTGTATTTAGTGCTTATCTGGGACCGTTTAGTGTCCTTTTTGCAGTTGTTGCTGACTCATTGATTGTATATTTTTTGCCTAGCAATAAAATTGCATATGAGTATATTTTTGTAGACGGCCAGATTGATTTTGACATGATTATCAATGGAAACAAAAGAAAGAGAAAGAAGAGAATAGACATGGACAAGGTAGATCTTGTTGCGCCTGAGACATCACATGTTCTTCATAACTATGAAAATCTGCCATTGCGCGATTTTTCTTCAGGAAATCCAGATGATAAACATTTTATTGCAGTTACAAGAACTGAAAACAACCAGGAGAGAATAAAGTTTACACCAGATGAGAAAATGCTTGAACTTATAAAACTTAAAGGTAGAAATAAAATTCAATATTGACAATAATTCTTTATATGGTGTATACTAAATCAATATCAAATACAGACGATTTAAGCACGCAGGGTTTATTATTATCCTGCGTGCTTAGTCATACTAAAAGAATATTTAAATACAAGGAGGATAATTAAAATGGGTAAGATTATCGGTGAAGGCATCACATTTGATGACGTATTATTAGTTCCACAGTATTCGGAAGTTATCCCAAATCAGGTATCTCTTTCAACTAATCTTACAAAGTCTATCAAACTTAACATCCCTATGATGAGTGCCGGTATGGATACAGTTACAGAGTATCGTATGGCAATCGCGATGGCAAGACAGGGTGGTATTGGAATAATACATAAAAATATGTCAATCGAGGCTCAGGCAGATGAGGTTGATAAAGTTAAACGTTCGGAAAACGGTGTAATCACAGAACCATTTTATTTATCACCAGAACATACTCTTGAGGATGCCAATAATCTTATGGCAAAATTCCGTATTTCAGGTGTTCCTATTACAGAGGGTAAAAAACTGGTTGGTATCATTACAAATCGTGATCTTAAATTTGAGACAGATTTCTCTAAGAAGATTAAAGAATCAATGACAAGTGAAGGTCTTATAACAGCACGTCAGGGTATAACTCTTGACGAGGCAAAGAAGATTCTTGCAAAATCCCGTAAAGAAAAACTTCCTCTTGTAGATGAAGATGGAAATCTTACAGGTCTTATCACAATTAAGGATATTGAGAAACAGATTAAATATCCTCTCGCTGCAAAAGATTCTCAGGGAAGACTTCTCTGTGGTGCAGCAGTTGGTGTTACAGCAAATATTCTTGACAGAGTAGATGCTCTTGTTGAAAAACATGTTGACTGTATAGTTATCGATACAGCCCATGGTCACAGTGCAAATGTACTTAAGGTTGTAAAGATGGTTCGTGATGCATATCCAGACCTTCAGATTATCGCTGGTAATGTTGCTACAGGTGAGGCTACAGAGGCTCTTATAAAGGCCGGAGTAAACTGTGTTAAGATTGGTATCGGACCTGGTTCTATCTGTACAACACGTGTAGTTGCAGGTATCGGTGTGCCTCAGATTACAGCTATTATGGATGCTTATGAGGTTGCTAAGAAATATGATGTTCCAATTATTGCAGACGGTGGTATCAAGTACTCAGGTGATATGACAAAGGCACTTGCAGCAGGTGCAAGCGTTTGTATGATGGGAAGTATCTTTGCCGGATGTGATGAGAGTCCGGGAACATTCGAGTTATTCCAGGGACGTAAATATAAAGTATATCGTGGAATGGGCTCTATAGCAGCTATGGAGAACGGAAGTAAAGACCGTTATTTCCAGACAGATGCAAAGAAACTTGTTCCGGAAGGTGTTGAAGGCCGTGTAGCTTATAAGGGAACAGTAGAAGATACAGTATTCCAGCTTATGGGAGGTCTCCGTTCAGGCATGGGTTACTGTGGGGCACCGGATATCAAGACTCTTCAGGATACAGCTAAATTCGTAAAGATTTCAGCAGCTTCTCTTAAAGAAAGTCATCCACATGATATTCATATAACAAAAGAAGCTCCAAACTACAGTGTTGGAGATAACTAAAAAATGAAGAAACTTACAAAAACACAGAAGAATAAAATTCGTCGTGTGATTGTACTGGTAAGCGCGGCTTTGATAGTCGCGCTTACTGTGTTTTTTATAATAATTAAACTTTTTAGTGTTTATTATAAGCAAGGAACAGCGATGAATGAGATTTCAAAGACAGATTATTCTGAGTATGATGTTGATAAACCTGAGATTACCGAGATGTTTTTAACGGAGAATATCAATTCAAGACCAGGCAAAAAGCTCTCAAAGGTAAATGGTGTGGTAGTTCATTATACAGCAAATCCGGGGACTGATGCAGAGGCAAACAGAAATTATTTTGAGAGCAGAAAGGACATGCCGGATAATAATAAAAATAAGGTAAGCAGTCATTTTGTGATAGGCCTTGACGGTACTATAATCCAGTGCATTCCACTTGACGAGATAGCCTATGCTTCAAATGACAGAAATGCAGACACTATATCCATTGAATGCTGTCATCCCGATAAGAGCGGGAAATTTAACGAGGCTACATATGATTCACTTATACATCTTATTGCCTGGCTCTGTAAAAAATATGAATTTAACAGAGACAGAATAATTCGTCATTATGATGTTTCAGGTAAATTATGTCCGTTGTATTATGTAGAACACGAGGATAAATGGGAAAAATTAAAAAGAGACGCATGGAAGTGTTTTTTGAATAGCAAAAAGACAGTTTGAAAGATTGCAGCAGTTTGGCCTAAAATATTACTATTCACGGCCGATTTGAATGAAACAACCAGACACGTTGTGATCACACATAAGGTGTTGAACTGTTATAGGAGTTTTGTAAATATTTAATAAATATATCTAATGGAGAAAATATATGAAGAAGAGAATTTGTAAGATTGTATCGGTCATAATGTCTTTGGCATTATTAACACAGTGTTATCCGGGAGCTGTATCCAGGGTATCAGCAAGCAGTAATGTGAAGATAACTGTTCAGTATGGACAGACAGAAGCAAGAAGTATACTAGCTATGATAAATGAGCTTAGAACCGGAAGTGACGCATGGTACTGGAATGAAGATAATACCACAAAAACAGATTGTACAGGCATTAAGCCGCTTGTCTACGATTATGAGCTTGAAAAGGTTGCAATGCAGCGTGCAATAGAGATAGCCGTTTCATATGATCATCAGAGACCGGATGGTTCAAGATGTTTTACTGCATACGGAGAGTATGGTTATGATTATTTTACATGTGGAGAAAATATAGCGGCGGGATATAAAAGTGCATCAGAAGTAAACTATGGCTGGAGAGAGGATAATGAAAATTATAATGGCCAGGGACACAGGAGAAATATGTTAAACAGCGAATTTACATGTGTTGGGATTGCTCATGTGAAGTTTAATGGCTGTGATTACTGGGTAGAAGAATTTTCAGGAAATACTCCACAGAGTTTGGAGACTGCTGCAAAAGAAGAGACTGAAGAATGTGAAGTAAGGATTGATGAGAGCAGAATAACAAGTGTTGGGTTAGATACTTCAACTAAAGAAATATCTTTAAAGTGTAATGAAACATATGAATTATCTGATATAAGTGTTCAGATGGGATATACAGGTTATTGGAATAGCAGGTCAAAAAAGACATTTAAAGTAAATGTAACACCAGAAGTGTATTCACAAGATTCAAATGTTGCCACATATTCAGAGGGAAAGGTTACAGGTGTTTCAGAAGGTGAAACCACACTGACTGCCACTGTATATGGAAAAGAAGCTTCCATTGTGGTATCGGTACATGATTGTGAGTTGCACAAGGTAGTTGATAAGGCTGTGGAGGCAACTACTAAGAAGACTGGTCTTACAGAGGGAAGTCATTGTTCTGTATGTAATGCGGTTATTGAGGAGCAGCAGGTGATTCCTAAGCTTGTTCCTGAAGAAACTCCTTCTGAAAATCAGACTATAATACCGGTTCCTACTGATAAAGAAGTTATAACGGCTTCTAAAAATGGGGTGGATTATAAAGTGACTTCAAAGAATACCGTGGATGTAACAAAAGTGGATAAATTAAAGTCAAGAGTAGAGATACCAAATGTTGTTACAATAAACAGAAAGCAGTACAAGGTTACAGCGATTAAAGCTGGTGCATTTAAGAACTGTAATAAAGTTTCTGAGATTATAATAGGAAAGAATATAAAATCTATAGATAAAAATGCATTTACAGGATGTAAGTCTTTAAAACGGATATGTATAAAATCCACAGTAGTAAATAAAGATGATGTAAAAACAGCTTTGCTGTCAAAGATAAATAAAAAGACAATAGTTGTTGTTCCAAAGTCTAAGTATAGTGTATACAAAAGACTTGTAATGAATCTTGGAAAACAGAAAAGGTTTATAGTTTTGAGAAAGTAGTGGTGTATTGATGCTTGCTTGATTATGAGAAGTTGATTTTTTAAACAGGGAAAATGTAACAATGTTTTCCCTGTTTTTTTGTAGTATTTTTATATTGATGAAGATAAAAATAGTGTGTTATATTTGATGTAACAATAGTAATAAAAAATAAAATTTTCGTGCCATTATAAATGAAAGGAAAATGGTATGAGAATAAATAAATTAAATAATTATCTGCTAATGTTATCTGTAATGCTAATGCTTTTTGCTATGTTTTTTTTAAAAACAGATAAAGTCTGTGCTGCAGAATCTGTTGGAACAAAGGAACAGATAGGAGTCGTGTATAATGAACAGGCAGGGGGCAGCAGTGTAGTTGGTGTAAGAATATCAAGTAATGGCGTAAATGTTTGTTATGCACTTGATACATGGGAAAAAACATCTGGCGGAGAATGGGAATATTGTTCAAGTGATATTAATGGTGTTATTGGTAGAGTTGGAGAGACAAGAACAAATTTCCCAGCCAATGCAATCGGTTTATCACAGCCACGATTTGAAATAAATCTGGAGAGAATTGAATCGTATATTCCAGACAGGGCGAGTGTTACTTTAAAGAAGTACAGATATGGACAGCTTATAGACAAAAAGATTGAGATTATAGATGGAACTACATCTGATATTATGAATGAGAATGAGTCGATTGCATATCATATGCTGCCGGGGCAGGATAAAAAAATGCAGTTTTCTTCATATGCCAGTGATGGTATTTCATATGTCTATGAGATAAATGATATGCTGGATGTAAAATCAGGAGGCGATATAAATATCGTATGTGATGGCTGTACAGTAGAAAGTGAAGGAGTTGCCTGCTATGATCCGGATACGGGATATCATATAGTAAGATTTCCGGAAGTAAGAAAAGAAGAACCAGGCGAGGAGTATAACTTTAAGGGCTGGTATACCAGTTTGGATGGAGGCGAGCAGGTTACTGAGAATACAGTTATATCAAGTGGAATGACTATATATCCGCGATGGGAGAGAGTTCTGCAGTTGTGCGAAGTGACTTGTATAGATAGAAATGTATACCAGGGAACTTATACTATACTTGGAAGAAACACCATCAGAGCATATGAGGGTGAAACTACAGGTGGTTACAGCTTTGGTAATGATACTGGAAAAAGCGTGTACTATGATGGATATTATTACACAGGGCAGTATACCGATATTACTGTGCAGAGAGGAGAAAATATAGTATACCGGGATTTTTGTCCCATAACATATGAGATATACTGGGATTTCAGATTAAGACCGGAAAATACTGCACTTAACAGAGAATTATTGTACCAGTATGAAGAAGAATATCAGATTGAAGATATAGGCAACAGAGAGAAAGCTGTGAGTAATATTATCTTTGATATGAATTATCAGGAGAATACTGCCGGCGAGAGAAGTATTCAAAAACAGTGTTCGTTTAAGGGATGGTCAGACAATCAGGATAACACGGTAGTATATGAGCCGGGTACATATTTTAAAAATGCCTCAAGAGGTGAAAGAGTTACAAGATATGCGGTATGGGAGTGTAAACTTGACGACATTGACTATGTTCCAGAGAGAGAGGGTTATACTTTCAAATACTGGAGTCTTGCACGAAATGGAGATAAAGCTGTATCAAACCCTGGAAACGGAGATGTCACATTATATGCAATATGGCAGAAAAACAGTTCAGCTTCAACTGGCGGGGCTATTACCGGAAACGCAACGACAGGTACAAACCAGAATAATGTATCAGGTTCACAGAGTGCAGGAAGTTCGCAGAACTCAGGAAATTCACAAAGTTCGTCAGGTTCACAGAGCGCAGGAGGTTCACAAAACTCAGGAAATTCACAAAGTTCGTCAGGTTCGCAGAGCGCAGGAGGTTCACAGAGCTCAGGAAATTCACAAAGTTCGTCAGGTTCGCAGAGCGCAGGAGGTTCACAGAGCTCAGGAGCATCCCAAAGTTCTCAAGTTTCACAGGGTTCAACAGTTTCTAGTGGCAGTGCAGGCTCGTGGAGTTCAAATGGAGATAAAAAGGAAACTACAAAAGATACTGCCAGTACAAATAACACAAGCAAGTTATCTGGAAAAGACAGTAATGATATATCTTCGCTTAAATCAGATAAAGGGTCAGGAACATCTGACAACTCACAGGGTATAAAAAAGGACTCAAAGGAAAACTCAGGAGATACATCTCTGAAAGATTTGTCTGGGACAGCATTTGGGAATGCAGATATGATATCTGAAAATAAGGATGTTACAACAGAAAACAAGAAGGGTGATAATACAAGTAGCAATAAAAAAACTAAATATGCCGCCAATGGTACAGTTGTTACAAGAAAAAATATCGTATATAAAGTTATCAAAAAAGGAGATGTAAGAGCTGTAAAAGCTAAGAGGAAGATTAAAGAGATAAAAATTCCAGATACAATAACGATATCAGGAGTTAAATATAAAGTAGTATCAATAAAAGACGGAGCATTTCAGAAAAAAACTAAAATAGTAAAAGTTACAGTTGGAAAAAACGTAAAGACAATTGGAGCAAAAGCCTTTTATAAAGATAAAAATATCGCAAATATTATTATAAAGAGCAAAAAGATATCAAAGATAGGGAAAAATGCATTTAAGGGAATAAAGTCAGGATGTGTGATAAAGATTTCCGGTTCTAAAAAATATGGGAATAAAATATTTGCAAAGATAAGTAAATAAAAAGCATAGTAAAACAGGCTCGCGTATATATAGTAACAAAAGAGGGACAGAAGTCCCTCTTTTAGTGTGCTGGCGCATTGATTTTTAAAGATTTAAAGTAATCTGACGATTTATTGATTCATATTGTCTGAAAACTATGCCGGCAGATTTCATCATTCTCTTTGCGGCAATTACAGAAGGTGTATCTGAGTATTTGTCAGACATATAAATCACTTCGCTTATTCCAGACTGGATAAGTGCCTTTGTACATTCGTTACATGGAAAGAGAGTTGTATATATCTTGGCACCTCTCATATTCGTACCGGTGTAGTTGAGAATTGCATTGAGTTCAGCATGACATACATACAGGTATTTTTCATCAAGAGGACTTTCAGCTTCTCTTGCCCAGGGATATTCGTCGTCAGAACAACCTAGCGGCATTCCGTTATATCCGAGAGATAATATTTTGTTTTCCTCGCTTACAATACATGCACCGACACTTGTGTTAGGGTCTTTGCTTCTTTCGGCAGAGAGAAGCGCAATGCCCATAAAGTATTCATCCCATTTTAAATAAGATTGTTTCTTCAATTTGAGTCACCTCCGTATATTTTCGGTTAAGAGTACACTATCTGATATAGTTTTTTAAAAGTTTCATCACCTTTTTATGTAGCAATATATAAAAAGAACTGCCCACACCGATAGGCAGTTCTTAAGAAAATTCACAAATTATGCAATTTTATTTACTGCAATTGTTAAACGAGAAATCTTTCTAGAAGCTGTTTTCTTATGGAAAATTCCCTTGCTAGCAGCTCTATTAATTTCTGAAATTGCAACTGTTAAAGCCTGTGAAGCTGCTGCCTTATCGTTTGCTGCGATAGCTGCATCTACATTTTTAATAGCAGTCTTAACTTTAGACTTAATAGACTTATTTCTCTCTGCGTTTCTACGATCAACTAAAATTCTTTTCTTTGCTGATTTAATGTTAGCCATTCCTTACACCTCCCAATTGTGAAATCTTTTGTTTCATCAAACCGGACACGGTCGCTTTGAAGTAAACATACTCATATATAATATAGTATTAGTTAAAAGTTGTCAAGTGATTTTCTTGATATTTTTACATCAGGATTTGATATTTTTTGCTCAGGAAAAAATATAAGAATAGAAAGCAAATGAGAATCAGAAAAATTCATGGTATATTTGTGATGCTTATGGTAAAATCATAATGATTTGGTAAGAATAAAAAAGAAACAAGCAAGCCGACAAGAATTGCGAGAGATTTGGTCGTGTTTGAGCAGAATGGATACCATATGGAGAGAATGTGCAATGTGGATATGTTTCCAGAGACGGTGCATGTTGAGACGGTTGTTCTTCTTTCCCAACTCCGTCAGAAACCGGATGATTATATTGATGTGGATATTGATGTAGCTGAATTAGAGGGCACTTCTGCTGAGACGAAGGCAACCTATGAAAAGATAAAGAAGTATGTGGCTGAGCATAATGGTGGGATGAAGGTATCGAATCTCTATATTGCGCAGGTAAAGAGAAAGTGCGGTATTGAGTTGGGAAAGAATTTTAATTTGACTAAGTCGGAAGATTCCAGACAGCCTAAGTGTCCAAAGGAGAAAGAAGAGGCTATTGTGGAAGCATTGAAGGCATTTCAGATGATTTGAGAATAATAGTTTAGTACCGGGAGGAAGTATATTATGGCATCAAGTATTATTCATTATGCAATTACATGTGAGCTGATTAAAAGGCGACAATTCAACAATCCAGATAGACTTAAACTGGGTTCCATTCTTGTTGATGCCGGATATAATGGTAACTGCCACATGAAGATATCTGTCGCAGGCGGACATAAGAGAACTTATGACCTGGACAGTTATAGGAGCGAGTATGGGGAATTGATGAAGCAAGATGACTTGTATCTGGGATATTATCTCCATTTGATTCAGGATATTATTTACAGGCATTTTGTATATGATAAATATCATTGGAATCCGTTGATTCCAGGCAACGTTGAGAAGCTTCATAGGGATTATGCGATAGGCAATTTCTATGTTGTTCAGAAATACAATCTAAAAAATGAAGTTACAATACCGGCTGACTTTGATAAAGAACCGATAAATCAAATATGTTCATTTGATCTTGATGGTTTGGTTCAAAATATGAATTCATATTTTGTTCCGATAGAAGAAGATGATATATTTTTCTTCACCAAGGAAATGACAGATGAGTATATAGCTGAAGCTGTAGAATACTGTCTTGAGGAGTTAGATAACCTCGACAAGCAAAAAGATGGTGCGGACAATTATTTGCTGGCTTGGGATAATGCGCCAAGGTCTATACTTGAGGGCACTATGAATACCAGAGAACTCGGAATGTATAGAGTTCAGGGAACTAAGCGTTATACCGTAAGCAATCGTCTATACAGAAGCGATAGGTGTGAGACCTTAAGCAATCGCGATAAATCACTTTTGCTAGATAGAAATATAACGACCATTATTGACTTGAGGAGCGAACAGGAGGCTGATGCTAAGCCGTCAGCTTTTTCAAAGGATAAAAATTTTATGTTTTTCCATTATCCTATCGTAGAAGGTATGATGCCTCCTGATAGTCTTGAAGCTGTTCCGGTATCTTATATGGAGATAGCCCATGCAGAGTGCATGAAAGAGGTCCTTAAGACCATTGCCAATGCACCGGGAGGAGTTCTATTTCACTGCACCGCGGGTAAGGATCGCACAGGTGTAGTCAGTGCAATCCTTTTGGCCCTTGCAGGGGTGTCTGACGAAGATATTGTTTATGATTATGCAATCAGCAGAGAATTCAATAAACAAAGGCTTGAGGCATTTTTGAAGGAACATCCGGAGATTGATAGGAATATTGTACTTGCAAATGAAAAATCGATGTTTGGTTTCCTTAAGATGTTAAGAGAAAAACATAATTCAGTAGAGCAGTATTTATTGGATATCGGTATCTCTGAATATGATATTCAAGAGCTAAAGAGCAAACTTATATAAAAATTGATTGACAAGCTTAGTAAACAAGAGTAATCTTAACACAATATTTTATAGCGAGGAAGGAAACCAAGCAGCCCGAAGGGATATTTGGTTTCACCCGAGCGAATACGAAATAAATCTAAAAGCTGTGAAACAGCGACTGACGCCAAAGGCGGCAGAGATTTATGAGTAAGAAAGGAGTTTTCTCATGAATAGATTTGCAGTCAGATATTCATATTCAATGGATCATGCTATGCACTGTGTGAACGTGTATGGTTTTAATTGTGTATGCAAATATATGGACTGCCAAGATGAGTAAACAGAAATATAAGTATTTTTAAGTTTTCTATTGACCACTTATCTTAGTAGGATAGGTGGTCTTTTTCGTATTGCAGAAATGCGCAGATGAATATGCCAGCAAAAGCTGGCGCGCATTTCGCAACAAAAACGCCAGAGGCGTTCTTGAATAAAAAGGAGGTTGTGTTATGGAAATCAAATTTAACTTACATAATTATGATAGGAGCATTGTGGGATTGGCAAATTCTATATTGAAAAGCTTTGGATGTAATGCCACCGGGACGACAATACCAGTTGTAGACGATGTGCTCGCTAAAAACTATAAAAATGTGGTAGTTCTTTTATTGGATGGGCTTGGAACCAGTATCCTAAATGAGCATGCAGGTAGGGATGGATTTCTAAGAAAACATTATAAGGAGTCCATTGATACTGTTTTTCCGCCAACAACTGTTGCGGCAACAACATCCATCATTAGTGGTCTTCAACCTATAGAGCATGCGTGGTTAGGTTGGGATTGCTACTATCCGCAAGTAGATAAAAATGTCACTGTATTTTTGAATACAGAGCAGGGAACTGATAAGCCGGCGTCAGACGAGAATGTTGCATGGAAATATTGTGGCTATAAATCCGTTGTCGATAAAATAAATGAATCCGGCCTTAAGGCATATAATGTTACACCTTTTGTACCACCATTTTGTAAAAGTATTGACGAAATCTGTAATCAGATAGCGAAGTTGTGTGAAACAAATGATAAAAAATACATTTATGCATATTGGAATCAACCGGATACAGTGATGCATGAAAGAGGTTGCCATAGTAAAGATGCAAAGGCTGTAATAGATGCTTTAGAGAAGGCAATCGAGGAAATGAGCGAGAAGCTTGAGGATACACTTCTAATAATTACTGCTGACCATGGACATATTGATGGGAAGAATGTCGTAATCACTGACTACCCGGCTATTATGGAATGCCTTGTAAGATTACTATCTATTGAGCCACGAGCGCTTAATCTTTATGTGAAGGAAGGTAAAAAGGAACAATTTGAACGAGAGTTCCGAAAGGAATTCGGTAAGGATTTTGTCCTGTTAACCAAAGAAGAAGTATATAAAGAGCAATTATTTGGAACAGGAATACCACATGAAAATGTTGATGCTATGATAGGTGATTATCTTGCTATAG
>JAFPDA010000145.1 GCA_017425575.1 Lachnospiraceae bacterium
TTTCATTCTGCAAGGCGGAGGAATGAGGCGATGCGGTGGCATCGTCGATTGACGACAACGCAGCAGATGGAAATTTAGACAAGTGAAACGTGCTGTTAATTAGTGTGGGTTATACTAGTGATGCTTCTTGAACGACGGTTCAAGAAGATAAGAGTCAGAAATGATTGTATAAACAGGGGGCATATAGATGGAAAATAATATTTTTGCAGGTTCTTTTGAGGACAGGATAAGGGCAGTCAATAAACTGCTTAATATGGATATGACATTTGATATTTTGCAGAGGGAGGTGACTGTTGGCGGAAGAAAGGCGGTTCTTGTGTCAATTGACAGTCTTTTAAACAGTGAGCTCAGCCAGAAAATTGTAGAGTATTTTTATTCCATAGCTCCGGAAAATATGCCGCAGGATTATGATACATTTGCAAATAATAATATTCCTTTTGTGGATGTGTCAAAGGTGGAGGATGAAGATAAGTTTATCGGCTATATTATGTCTGGAATGACTTGTGTGATAATTGACGGATACCGAGAGATAGCCGTGCTTGATCTTAGAAAATATCCGGCAAGAGATGTTAGTGAGCCTGACAAGGATAAGGTGCTTAGGGGTTCAAGAGACGGTTTTGTTGAGTCATTTATGCAGAATATAGGACTGATAAGAAGGCGTATTCGTGATGTAAATCTTATTTTTGAAACTCAGAAGGTTGGGAGAAGTTCAAAGACTGATATAGCTATATCCTATATGAACGGGCGTTGCGACAGAAAGGTTATAGATTATCTTAAGAAAAAGATATCGGATATAGATGTTGATTCGCTTACTATGAATCAGGAGAGTTTTGCTGAGGCGGTATTTCCACGCAACTGGATAAATCCTTTTCCAAAGTTTAAATATACTGAGAGGGCTGATACTGCGGCTGCATGTATATTGGAGGGAAGTGTTGTTATACTGATAGATAATTCTTCTTCTGCAATGATAGTTCCAACTTCTCTTTTTGATATTATTGAGGATGCGAATGACTATTATTTCCCGCCGATTACAGGGACATATCTTAGAATGGTGAGGATGCTTACAAGTATTGTTGCGCTTTTTATTACACCAGTGTTTTTATTTCTTCTTCAGAGACCAGATCTTGTGCCGGAGCAGTTAGAATTTATCCTTATACATGATGAAATAAATGTGCATCCGCTTATACAGTTTCTTATACTTGAGCTTGTTGTAGATGGTCTTAAGATGGCATCGGTAAATACGCCTTCCATGCTCTCAACACCGCTCAGTGTTGTGGCTGCTATTATATTTGGAGATTATACAGTAAGTTCAGGCTGGTTTAATTCACAGATTATGCTTTATATGGCTTTTGTCGCAGTGGCAAACTATACGCAGAGCAATATGGAGCTTGGATATGCAATTAAATTTATGAGAATAATACTTCTTATTCTTACAAACTTTTTTGGAGGTATCGGCCTCGCAATTGGTACTATATTTATAATGGTTTCTATTGCGTTTAATAAAATTTTTGTTGGAAGAAGTTATCTGTATCCATTAGTACCATTTGACGGAGTTCAGCTTTTGAAACGTTTTTTCAGGATAAGTATTATAAGTAACGAAAAACTTAGCAATAATAAAGATAAATAGTGATATTTTTTCTATTGATTTTACCACATTTTGGTGCTAGAATAGAAAACTGTTGAAATTCAGAAATAATATACACAGGAGGCGTTCAATTATGAAGAAGTGCAAAAGAATAGCATTTTCTGTAATCATGTTTTTATGTGCACTTATGGTACATCCGGCAGTATCTCTGGCAGCAGAGGCTGAGGCGGGTGAAAAGTTAGGAAGCAGTTTGTCTCTGGCATATTGTATACCGTTTGCCGGAATGCTTTTATGTATAGCAGTTTGTCCTTTGGTTATTGGTGAAATCTGGGAAAAGTACAGAGGAATAGCAGTTATTTTCTGGTCTCTGGCATTTTTAATTCCATTTGCCGTAAATTATGGTGGCAGTGAAACTGCTGAAAAGTTTCTGGAAGTAATTTTCGGTGATTATGTTACATTTATCGTATTACTTTTCGGTCTTTTCTGTGTAGCGGGAAATATATCTCTTGAAGGAGATCTTATAGGAACTCCAAGAGTTAATGCACTTATGCTGCTTATAGGAACTCTTTTGTCAAGCTGGATTGGTACAACCGGTGCCAGTATGCTTATGATTCGTCCTATAATCCGTGCGAATAAGTGGAGAAAGAGAAAGGTTCAGATAGTAGTATTCTTTATTTTCCTAGTATCAAATATTGGTGGATGTCTTACACCTGTTGGAGACCCTCCACTTTTAATGGGATTTAATAATGGTATAGATTTCTTCTGGAGTATGCATCTTGCACCTATCCTTGTTGTAAATATTATCCTGTTACTTTTTATGTTTATGGTAGTTGATGGAAGAGCATATAAGAAGGATATTGCTGAAGGCCACAAGCCTGAAACTCTTGCAGATAAGAAACCACTTCGTCTTGCAGGTGCCCACAATATTATATTCCTTGTTGTAATAGTTGTGGCAGTTATTCTCAGTGGTGTACTGCCTAAATCAGTGCCATTCTTTGAGGGTGGATTAAAGATATACGGAGAAGTAGAATTTGGATATGCCTCATTACTTGAGGTAGTGCTTATTCTTGGAGCTGCATTTTTATCCTTTAAAACTACAGATAAGAAGATTCGTAAGAGCAACCATTTTACATGGGATGCTATCAGAGAGGTTGCAGTATTATTTATCGGTATCTTCATAACTATGATTCCTGCACTTCTTATACTTGAAGTTAAAGGTGCTGACCTCGGACTTAAGAGTCCATGGCAGTTCTTCTGGGTAACAGGTATGTTATCAAGCTTCCTTGATAATACACCGACATATCTTGTATTCTTCAAGACAGCAGCAGCACTTGGATTTACAGAGGGTGTAGCTGTAACAGGAGGTTTTATTCCTCAGACTATACTTGTCGCTATATCGACGGGTGCAGTATTTATGGGTGCAAATACTTATATAGGAAATGCGCCAAACTTTATGGTTCGTTCTATTGCGGAGGAAAACGGTATAAAGATGCCATCTTTCTTCGGATACATGGCATGGTCTTTGAGCTGTCTTATACCGGTATTCTTAATAGATATGATTATTTTTCTGCTTTAAATAAGGTGAATTGTAATAATTTAATATGTTACAGTACAGACCCTGTCTGCACTGTAACGATTTTGGCCATGCTTCGCATTTTAAATGGCCAAAATCCGAAGCCGGAAGACTTTCATACGGTAATTTCGGTTCCGAAATTACCTACCTGTTTACAGTAACGTTAATATACAGATGAAAATATAAGCATCAGGTCATATTTTGCTCTGATGCTTATATTTTTGGTATACTACATTATATGTGTTAAGGGATAATACAAGGAGGTTTATTATGATTTTTGACACACATGCACATTATGAGGATGAAAGATTTGACGAGGACAGAGATGAACTTCTTATGTCTATGAAAGATAAAGGAATAGGAAGGATAGTTGAGGTTGGAGCTGGTATAAGTTCAACTAAAGGAGCGATTGAAATCGCTGGAAAATATGATTTTGTATATGCATCTGTCGGGGTACATCCAAGTGAGACAGCGGAGCTTTGTGATAAAGATATTGAATGGTTAAAGAGTCTTACTTCAAATGAAAAGGTTGTTGCAGTAGGTGAGATAGGGCTTGATTACTATTATGATGAGCCTGAGCGTGATATTCAGAAGAAATGGTTTGAGGCTCAGCTTGAGCTTGCCAGAGAGGTGAAACTCCCGGTGATAATTCACAGCAGGGATGCCGCTGAGGATACGCTTAGGATAATGAAGGCACATCACGCAGAAGATATCGGTGGTGTGATACATTGTTTTTCATACAGCATGGAGATTGCAAAAATATATACCGATATGGGATTTTATCTCGGTATTGGTGGTGCGCTTACATTTAACAACAGTAAAAAGCTTGTAAAAGTGGTAGAAAACATACCGCTTGAAAGACTGGTACTTGAGACTGACGCACCTTATCTTACGCCTGTTCCAAACAGGGGCAAGAGAAATTCGTCCCTGAATCTTAAATATGTTGTAGAAAAGATTGCCGGGTTAAAGGGAATATCTGAGGAAGAGGTTATCAGAGTGACAGAGGAAAATGCAGAAAAATTATACAGGATGGGATAATGAGATGCTTGTGGAGTGAATTATGAGAACTATAAAAATATCTGTCAGACAGCTTGTAGAATTTATTCTGCGCTCAGGAGACTTAACGTCATCATCCGGGATAAAAGACCCGGATGCCATGCAGGAGGGAACAAGGATACACAAAAAGATTCAGCGTATGGGTGGTGCAGATTACAGAGCAGAAGTGGCACTTTCCATATTGTATCCGGTTGAATATGACGGGATAAATTTTGAGATATGTCTTGAGGGAAGAGCTGATGGCATATTTACCAATGAAACAGGGGTAAATATTGATGAGATAAAAGGAATATACAGGGAATTATCCACACTTAAAGAGCCTGTGCCGGTTCATCTGGCACAGGCATGCTGTTATGCATATATTTATGCAACAGATAATGAGCTTGAAGAGATATGTATAAGGATGACATACTGCTATATACCTACGGAGGAAATAAGATATTTTTATCAGACCTGGTCCTATAAAGAACTTAAAGAATGGTTTGATAAACTGCTGATGGAATATGCAAAATGGGCGGCATGGCAGATAAAATGGGAGCAGTTAAGGGATAAGTCTATAAAAGGCATAGAGTTTCCGTTCGAATACAGAGAAGGCCAGAATAATCTTGTAAAAGGGGTGTATCAGACTATTCTCAGGAAAAAGAGACTTTATATAGAAGCTCCGACAGGGGTTGGAAAAACTATTTCTACGGTGTTTCCGACTGTCAAAGCCATGGGCGAGGGGATAATCGAGAAGATTTTTTATCTCACAGCCAAGACTATAACAAGAACTGTGGCGGAAGATACATTTCATATACTTGAAGATAACGGGGCAAAGATAAAATATATAACCATAACAGCAAAGGAGAAAATCTGTATACTGGATAAACCGCAGTGTAACCCCGAAAGCTGCGAGAGGGCAAAAGGACATTTTGACAGGGTAAATGATGCGGTGTTTGACCTGATAAACAATGAAAATTTTATATCGCGTGAAAAGGTGCTTGAGTATGCGGAGAAACATATGGTGTGTCCGTTTGAGATGAGTCTTGATGTGTCGCTGTGGGCAGATGCAATTATCGGAGACTATAACTATGTTTTTGATCCTACGGCGAGTTTAAAAAGATTTTTTGCAAACGAGAAACAGAATGAGTATGCTTTTCTTATAGATGAAGCTCATAACCTTGTTGACAGGGCGAGAGAGATGTATTCGGCGACAGTTGTCAAAGAGAGATTTCTTGATATAAAGAGAGTGGCAAAGCTTCAAAGCAAAAAGCTTACAAATGCATTGGAGGCATGTAACAGGTCTTTGCTGACACTTAAAAGAGAATGTGAAGAGCTTGTTCAGTATGATATGGTTGAGATAGAAGACTTTGTGATAAAACTGATGAGGCTTATATCGGTTTTTGATGAGTTTTTTCAGAAGGCTGCGAATATGGAAAAGCCATTAAATACAGAGGCAAGGGATAAGTTTCTGGATTTTTATTTTGAGATAAGAAATTTTAATGCAATATATGAAATTGTGGATGACAAATATATAATATATGCTGACTATAACGAGGATAATGAGTTTTGTCTTCATCTGAAATGTATGGATCCTTCAACTAATTTAAATGTATGTCTTGAGAAGGGGAGAGCTTCTGTATTTTTCTCAGCTACATTTCTGCCAATAAAATATTATATGGAGCAGTTAGCCGGCAGGGAGGATGATTATGCCGTATATGCACCGTCTCCCTTTTCGACAGATAACAGACTTCTTATGATAGGTTCAGATGTGAGTTCAAAATATACAAGAAGAGGTCCTCTGGAATATGAGAAGATAGCAGATTATATATACAGATTTACAAAAGCAAAACTTGGAAATTATATGGTATTTTTCCCGTCTTACAAGATGATGCAGGATATAAGCCATTATATTATGGAAAAATATCAGAGAGAACTTGATGATGAATATACAGATGAGAGAGAACTGCCTGATATATATGAGCAGTCCGTGTCAATGAATGAGATTCAGAGAGAAGAATTTCTGGCTAATTTTGAGGACTCTCCAGAGAGAACTACGATTGGTTTATGTGTGATGGGAGGAATATTTGGCGAAGGTATAGACTTAAAGGACAACAGACTTATAGGAGTTGTAATTGTGGGGACCGGACTTCCTATGGTTTGTGTTGAAAATGAGCTGTTTAAGCAGTATTTTGATGAAAAGAAGGGAAATGGTTTCTGCTATGCCTATCAGTACCCGGCCATGAATAAGGTGCTTCAGGCGGCAGGAAGAGTGATAAGAACAGATACAGACAGAGGCGCGATACTTCTTCTTGATGAGAGGTTTACACAGAGAAGTTATCAGGAGCTGTTTCCGAGAGAGTGGTATCCGCATGAGAGAGTGACAAGAGAGAGTATGGGATATTTTCTTGATAAGTTTTGGAAGTATATAAATAAATAAAAAAATATCCGCAAAAGGACTTTTGCGGATATTTTCTGTGTTTCTGCGTCACTTCTTATAATAATTCAACTTGATGGCTGAACTGTTACTTACGATATACTTTATTTCTTTGTCTTTATTGACTTAACAGAACTATATGCTCCATAATATTTTTCTCCGTTTATCTCGACATATGCGCGAACTCTTACATAGTATTTTTTCTTTGCAAGAAGATATTTAGAATCATACTTTGTAGTACTTGTGGTGTATGAATTATATGTAGAGAAATTCTTTGAAGTTGATAACTGAATTTCATAAGCGGTAGCATCTTTTACTTTTGACCATTTTGATGAAATTCCGGTATAAGGTATAGTTTTTAAAGTAAGCTTTCCTACTTTTGAAGGATTAATCTGCTTTACATAGAACTGATATGTTCCTGTTCCATAGTAACCTTCAATTTTTATATAATATGTGCATCCGGCCTGAAGTTTAACACCTGTTACAGCCTCGTTGTTTTTATGCACATAATATGAAGAATATAATTCTTCCTCTGAGCTGCTTATAAGTTTAAACTTGAAAGAATCTGACATAGAATTATTTTTGGCATAAAGTTTATAATTTCCTGTTACAGTTGGAACAAATCTAAAATAATCATTGTCTAAATCACCATCTGATGATGCGACAATTTTTTTGCCTATAGAAATATTAGATGCTTCGCCCATAGTATCTGCTTCTTTGTCTTCTAAAGAAGAGACATTTAATTTGATATTTCCGGTTCCATAATAACCTTGGATTTTTATATAATATGTCTCGCCAGGTTGGAGTTTTTCATGATGTTTCCACTCATCATTTACATGCTGATAGTAACTTCCGTCATCCATTGACTCCTGTATGCTGTTATAAAAATAAGTCCTAAAAGAATCTGACATAGAAAGATTTTTTGTATAAACGGTATAAAATCTTGAACCCTGTGAAGGAACTGTAAATTTAAAGTAGAAATCTTTTGTAGTTCCGTCTTCCGGTTGTTCTTCCTGTGTAAATACATAGTCAACACCTTCCTCTGGTATCTGTGCGGCTGTTTCAAAGCTTGTACCAGGTGTAATCATCTGGTAAGTTTCTGCATTTACATTTGTGCTTATCATTCCAATACAGATAAACATAAATGCAAGCATTACTGTTAATTTTAATTTTTTCATTAGTTTTACCTCCAAGTATAATATATCGCTATTATATATGTTAATTTATTTTCAGGCAACATTAATTTGAGTATTAAAGTACAGACCCTGTCTGCATTGCAACGATTTTGTATCTTCTATTTTTGGAAAAAATTTGCTATATTTTATTTTAGCAGCTGGCAATCTTTGCACAATCGTGTATAATTATTTCATTGATCGGATGTATGCAGGAGGATACACATATGAATACAGTAGAAATTATTTTTAGCCCTACAGGTGGTACAGAGAAGATAGCGAACATCATCAGTGCATGCTGGAGCGAGAACATTACAAAGATTGATTTGAGTGATGCTAAAACGGATTTTTCTAAATGTACTATCGATAAAGATGACCGGATATTGATTGCAATGCCATCATTTGGGGGTCGGGCTCCTTTTGTAGCTGTGAGATGTTACACTAGTTTGACCTTCAAAGTGTTTTGTGCTATTATTTAAGTGAATTGGCTTGTTGTGAATTGAGTATGGAGGCTAATAACAGTTAAAATAAAATTATAAAAATATATAAGCAAATATTGAATTTTATAAGTTATGGGTGTAACGTAATATTGAAAGGAGTGTTAGCTTTGAGTAAATATTATTCTATACATAAATTTTCAAAAATTATAGGTGTATCTGCACAGACATTACGTAACTGGGATAATAATGGAAAACTGCGTATCCAGTCACAAACAAAAAGATGATTTGGAACGGCAAATTGATAATGTGAGAACATATCTGCTTGCAAAAGAGCAAATAAGGCAAAAAAACTGGTGAAGGAACTCAGGAGAATAAAGATGGTAAAGAGCCTGAAGATAATGTTAATACCAAATAATGTACAGGAAACAAAGATGTTTCAGTATGCAGGTGCGGCAAGATTTGCTTATAACTGGGCTTTGGGCAGGGAAAAGGAAAACTATGAAAATGGTGGTAAATTTACTTCAGACGCAGAGCTTAGAAAAGAATTTACAAAACTTAGACATACTGAAGAGTATTCATGGCTGCTTAATATTTCCAACAATGTAACTAAGCAGGCGATAAAAGATGCCTGTAATGCATACATGAACTTTTTTAGGGGATTGCATTGGTGGATTAGCGTTGGTGTGGAATATACGGACAGCAAAGAGCAGTTATCTGATGAAGGAATTGGAATTGATTTAGGAATTAAAGATTTGGCGGTGTGTTCAGATACTAATAAGTATAAGAATATTAACAAA
>JAFPDA010000146.1 GCA_017425575.1 Lachnospiraceae bacterium
GAGCAGATTAACAGCCAGATATTTTATTGCACTTTCGTGAAAAACATCGAAAGTGTAATAAAATCAAACGCTATAATAGAGCACCTAAAATGTGTACTTCGTTCAGTGGGATACCACTGTTAAAAGTTGTAAAGTGGTGTAACTTTATACCACTCTGTTTAAGTTGTATATGCCAGTTGTCAGTTCCAACATTTTCTATTGTATAAACAACTGAATTATTCTGAACTATAGCTGAACCAAAAGTAGTAGTTCCGTTTTTATAGAAAAATGGGGCATTCCAACTTCCAAAACTATTTGCAAAATTTGCATTTTTAAGTAAGTTCTCTCCAGCTTCAATTGTTGGCTCTTTAGGCATCTCAGATTCTGGTATCTCCACTAACACAATATCATCTATAGAAATAGTATGCTTATCTTTGATATTATTTCCACCCATAGAGATGTTAAAGATTGTTCCGTCATCTGAATCAAATGTCATCTTAAACTTCTTTTCAAATGTCTGATAATCTCCTGTAACGCTTACTGTCTCCTGTGTATATGGTGTCCAGTCTTCTCCTCCGTCTGCATTTTTATGTACAGAACCATCTCTCTGAAGTGCATACTGGATTGTTCTATCAAGAGTTGATTTTGCTTTGAAGGAAAGTTTGTAGCACTTTCCGTTTTCAAGTTTTACTCCTGTCTGCTTAAGCTGAATCTTCCACTCTTTATCTGCTGTGTCCTCTATCTCTATTGTAGGTGTTTTCTTTCCACCATTGTTAAGTTCATCTATCGAGAACACCGCAGCTGCCGATTCATCCACAAATGTCTCAAAGCCTGTAAAGTCAGCATTAAAACTACCATTTTTAATCAGTGTATATGAAACTTTTCCGTCCTTATCTGTTGTCTTTATAGCTTTAAGTATAAGCTTTCCATCTTTTACGATAATGTTTTTATCACTGTCTACATATTCCTGAAGCTCGTTATTTACCCAGCCTGGCTCATGCAACTCTACATTCCAGTTATTTCTGTCAAGCTTATTGCCGTTAAAGTCGTCTCTCCATTTCTCTGTATAGCCATCATAAGATAAAGCTGATGTTACTTCCTGTCCATCCTTATCATATGATATTTTCTGGTCTTTTCCATCAACAACCTTAGTTACTTCGGTAAAATCACCAAGTTTAACTTCTGATTTTCCTTTTACATCTACATAATTGATTGATGCTGTAGCTTTATCAGTAGTAGTAACCTTACCTGCACCTAATTTAACCGACTGATTCTTTGCATTAAGTTTAACATTAGAAACCTTACCTTCACCTGATAACTTCATATCTGCAGCATTAGAAACAAGATTCTTTACGCTGCCCTTGCTGCCTACTACTACTGCACTCTTCTTTGCGTTTACTGTAACTTTGTTTACCTTTGTATTAGTTTTAACATTAAGAGTTATAGCCTTTTTCCCTTTACCATTAACTACAATAGTTTTCTTTACATTTACGTTCTTAAGTACAACACTTGCACCATCCACATTCTTATCAATAGTAATGTTCTGGTATGTACCCTTAGGAACTACAAATTTACCTTTCTTTACCATTGATTTAGTAATCTTAAGATTTTTGCTGGCTGCGCTTACCTTCATTACATTTACCGGACTAATTGAAGTTGCAATCAAAGCTGCTGCCATTCCAAGTGCTGCAATCTGTTTTTTTCTCATACTATTTCCTCCTGTTTCTCCAGTGTAAAACATCTGTAATGCTTTACATCAATTTCTTTAATCTATATATTTTTTATCATTCATCCAACGCTTTTTATATTATTTTGATGACAAAAATATCATATTTTTGTCATCAAAGAAATTTTCTTATATGATATTTTACCATTAAATTTCTTTTTTAACCTATCTCAATTGTACAAGCTTACCAATTCAAAAAACGAACTATTTATTACAGTACAGCCCCTGTCTGCACTGTAACGACCGTGTATACAATAACAACTATTTACAATATAATTTGATATTCAAAAAATCTTCTTGCTTTTTTTACATAATAGTTATATTATACCAATATACTTAATATATAGTTTCAAAAACTATGTTATATATTTTTTCTTTCTACATACACTTTAATTATCAGAATAATAATTATAATGTTCTCTCATTTTTACTTGATGAATGATTTTTGAGAGAACATACAATCAAAAGGAGGAGTTAGTATGATAAAAACCCAGACAAAAAATAAACAAGCTCAGATTATCCCTGATACAATAACCTTAAAAACTATTAAATATGATAAAACAGCTACCCACGTTACAACTAAAGAAAAAAGCTCGTTCCTGAAAGATCCCGGAAGTGCACTCACACATTTACTTGGAATTATCCTTACAGAGGCAGGTATATTCCCACTTATCTGCAAGGCAGCTCTGTCTGATAAACCTTTTGCAGTATTGTCATCAAGTATATTTATCAGCAGTATGCTTTTACTTTATCTTGCAAGCACCCTTTATCATTCAATAAATGCATCCGATAAAATTAACAAAATCCTAAAAAAAGCGGATCATATTATGATATATTTCCTTATTGCAGGCACATACACACCTATATGCATGATAGCTTTACCTAAAAGTACAGGCATACCACTGCTTTCAATAATATGGGGACTTACCTTTGCAGGACTCTTCCTTTCAGTGTTCTGGATAAACTCTCCAAGATGGTTAAACTCTACCATATATATAATAATGGGCTGGCTCTGTGTATTTGCTTTCAAACCACTCTTTTCGGCAATTTCTCCTGCCGCATTTTGCTGGCTGCTTGCAGGCGGTATAATATACACAATCGGTGGAGTTATATACGCATTAAAAATGCCCGTATTTAATTCACTTCACAAAAACTTCGGCTCGCACGAGATATTCCATCTCTTCGTACTCGGCGGAAGCATATGCCACTACATTATGATTTATAATTACTTATTATAAAGTTATAAAGACAAGAGGAACAAATCTCTCATCTGAGATCTGTTCCTCTTTATATTTATTTCATCTCTATATTCTGAATCTCCTGACTCCAGTCATAATATTTCGTTACTTCCTGAGTCATTGTCTCCTTTTTAATTCTCGCAGAACTATACATAACAGTCTCCTGAAGCTCATTAATGGGAACCTCAATGACAAATTTTCTCAGATAGTTCATCATTGAAAGATATTTTTCTTTTCTTACACTCTTATCATATATAGCCGGCTTCTCATAGGCAAATTCCGTTATTTTTTCGTCCTCCAGTCCAAAAACAGAATCTTTACCTGCATATTTATCAAAGAAACCAACTTCAGGTGAAAATGTGCCAGCCCACATCTGGTGCTTTCCCTGTTTTACTATCTGCATTACTTCACTCTCATCATTTGCAGGTATTATGTTCAATGTTATTCCGATTTTTTCCAAAAATTCTGAACCGGCAGTTACAACATTGTATATAGGATTATCTTCTCCGCCTGCTATAATAATCTCAAACTGCGGTTCTACATTTACCGGACATCTTTTTATCCTTCCATTCTCAAACGAAAATCCTGCAATCTGCAAATATTTAGTAACTGCATTTAAAAGTTTCTCTGTCTTATCATCAGCAGCATCTTTAGCCTTGTAAATAATACCGCCAAAGTAATCCTCATTATATGCAACACTGTAATTTTCATCTTCATCATCAGGATATATCCATGAAGAAGAGTCACATGGATAGTCAATAAGCTTCATTTTCACACCGTATGCTTTTTCAATCTCAGATTTATACGCACTAAATACCGTGGCAAAAACTTTTCTAAGTGCAACTGACTGCCTGTTGTACGGACTTTCTCCAACTTTAACAGTTTCTTTATTTATTCCTATATACTCATACGAACCGTTAGGAAAAAACTCAACACTAAGCTTATTGCCATCAATATCACCATTTGAATTTATCTGTGTTATCCACCTGATATCTTCCGCTGGAATATCCTCTTCAAACACATCCATTGTTCCTGCCGACATCTCAACTGCTGCCGCATACTCATTTATATCAAGTTCACCTTTATCCTTATATTGCTGTATCTCCTCCTGCTTCTCCTTAAGCAGTTTATCCATATCCTTTAACTGAAGATATGCAATCTTAGGACATCCCTTATAATATATTTCATTTGATGTATAATATATTATATCATTTTCATATTTTACAAAACGGTAGGCTCCGGCCCCCATAGGCGAAGTCTTATTTGCCCTGACCGCAGATATATCTCCTCTCTTAAATCCAAATTTATTATTAAAATAATCATATTTTGTCTCATCACCATAATAATGAAGCGGACATATAGGAATCTTAAGAGCTTCTATCACACTTTCGTTATATCCATACGTTGTCAACGACATACTATAATTACTGATTCGCTTTATTCCCTTTATGTTTTTAACCGGCTTTGCCTTTCCTTTTTTCTTTAAATCCCCTGCAATCCATTTTCTTACCTGATAATAAAGTTTCTTCTTATAATCATAATCTTTCTTATGAAGCTTATTTTTTTTACTCCATTTCTTAATCTTAGAAGCATTTTTCTTTATATATTTTCTAACATTTTTATCAGATACCGACTCAAAACGGCTGTTATTCATTCTATAATTCTGCAGACCTTCTATACTCTGTGATGAAAGTTTTATATCTCCCTTATAAGAATTATCGCAAAAAGCATATATAGAAAATATAACATCATCAATAGTGACATTAACACCATCACTAAACGATATATCATCTCTCAGAGTTATCTTGTATGTCGTTTTATCCCGAGCTTCATCATAACTCACTTCAATATTCGCTGGCCCGTAATAAGTATAAGAATCTCCATTATACTCTCTTACTTCTCCATCTATACCTCTGTGAATAATATCACCATTTCTGTCATTTGTGACAAGATAAATCTGCGTAAAATCAACAGCTCTCTTATCACTTCTGCCTTTTTTAATAAATGGATTAAACTTCTTATCTAATTTTGAACAGCCAACAACAAGAGGTATATCTGATTGTCCATCACCTTTTCCATTTGCATCTGTATTGCCCTCATCAACAATTGGAGTTGCCTTAGGCTCAGGTTTAGGCTCTTTTTTTCTTCTTCCACAACTGCCGGCACTGACAGTTATTGCTGCACATAATACAACAGTCAGTGTTTTTTTCCAAAATTTAATCATTTAGCCTCCATTCTCAAGAAGCCAAATGGATTTTCGGGCACACTGTTTATAAAATTGATAAGCATTGTATACGCCCTGACTGTAACCTTTTCCTCTCTTAAAATCCTTTTTGCTTCTTCTTTATCTACAACTTTAACCTCAATCTCCTCAGTAGCCTCATTTCCATCAACCGAAGGAGTCCCCTCTGCAAATCCATACACAAAAATATCACATTCATCACTCATACCCTGACTCTGAATATACGGTCTGTCAAGATACTCCGGATAGTCCGTAAATAACTCAAGTTCATACCCTGTTTCCTCTTTAAGTTCTCTTAACGCTGCCTCTCTTGCAGTCTCCCCCCTGTCAACAAGACCTGCGGGAAGTTCATATATAAAATCATTAATAGGATATCTGTACTGTCTTACCATTATAAGTTTGTCAGGTTCATCCTTAAGCACTGCATAAATAGCAACACCGTCTGCCTTTAACTCACCCGTCTGGCACATAAGGTCGCCTTCTTCCCTTCTTGTTGCAAAATAATACTGAAAGCCTTTTCCATTATTGTCAACCGCATCTGCCGCATACATATTTAAAAACTTATTATCTGTCTGTTTCTTTAAACCTTTGATAAAATCTTTCTCTGGCATTTTTTCTCCTTTTTTATATTAATGACATTTTATATACTACAATCTATTCTTTACAAAACTCATTTTCGCAATTACCTTTATCTATGCACGATAATATCTGCATATTTTCCATTTACTACACTTACAAGGTCATCTGGTGCAATAAATATCTGTGCACCCAGCCTTCCACCACTTACTATTATTTTTTCATGCTGTTTCGCACTCTCATGAATAACTGTAGGATACAATTTTTTCATTCCTATCGGAGTACAGCCACCTCTTATGTAGCCTGTGACTTTATTGATATCTTTTACATGAAGCATCTCAATGTTTTTTTCTCCAACTATCTTTGCCGCCTGCTTCATATCAAGCTCCTCCACAATCGGAATAGCAAAAACATAATACTGTTTACTTTTGCCGACAGTGACAAGCGTCTTAAAAGTCATATCATAATCCTGTCCCAGCATATCTGCTATGGATTTTCCATCGACAAACTCATCACATTCATATGTGTTAAGCTCATAATTTATCTTATTCTTATCAAGTATTCTCATCGCATTTGTCTTTACTTCTTTTGCCATGTCTTATTCCTCTCTTTTCAATATATCCCCTGCTATATCTGTAAGCATTATCTCTTTTATCTTATCTGTATCATATCCACTTTCCAGACAGAGCCAGAGCTTTATATACATAGCCACAGGAGATGCCTTTGGAAGAATTTCAAATCCAAAATCCCTATAACATTTTTTGCTTTCATAATCAGCCCCCTCACCAGCTCCAATAAGAAATACAGGAATACCAAATTCCTTAGTTTTCGATACAAAAACTTCTATATCAGGACTCTTACTGCACATTGTTCCCGAATGATAAGTGCCATGAAGCACAGCTTTTACATGTGAATCAGGTACCGGATATCTCATACCAACATAAGGCTCAATAACCATAATTCCAGACTCCCAGTTATCATTTTTCAGTTCAAACTTAATATCTGAAGGTGGTATATTATTATATGAAGCTTTATTTTTATAAAAAATATCATTTTCAAAATATCCATACTCAGCATCATCTATACTGTATATATCATCCTTATATATCTCATGTTTCAAAAGCCTTGTGGAAACATGTATCTGTGGCTTCCTTCCGGTATTTTTATATGATACAAATACTCCTGCATCTCCACAATCTGCTATAAACCTGACTGCATAATAAAAATTATCAAGACCATTGGAGCGCTCATCCTCAAGTATATAATTAGCTGACACAAGCACTATCGGCATCTTTATATCTTTAAGAATATAGCCCAGAAATGCTGATGTATACTGAAGTGTATCCGTCCCATGCGTAACTATTATACCATCATATTGATTATAGTCTACACTCAAAAAAAATGAAGCAAGCTTTCTCAGGTTTTCACATGTATTATTCTCACTAAGCATCTGATACGGACTCTGTATCTCAAAATCAATATCCGGATATTTCCCTTCTGCCCTGTCTTTAAACATATTTATAAGCCTGTAGGATTTTTCAGAATCCGGCGAAATATAACCTTCATTTTCTGTACTTCCTATGGTTCCTCCAGTAAACACAACCAGTATTTTCATATATGCCTCCAAATTATTTAAACTTCCAAAATATAATTATACCACGATATTAATTTCTAATACAATAGCACAAAATGCGAATAAATAATACCTATGGACTTTTTAAGCAGCTTGGTTTAAATTTATTTATAAGAAATGTTCTCTCGGAATCTCACAAAATCAAGCACCAGAAAACTCTGAAAGAACATTAAAATTCGAGGAGGATTATTATGAATAGAAATGTTTTAGCAAATCTAGAGCCAGCCAGTGTTTTTAAGTACTTTGAAGAAATATGCAGTATCCCACACGGTTCCGGAAACACAAAAGAAATCAGTGATTATCTTGTCAATTTTGCAAAAGAACACAGTTTAAAATACAGGCAGGATGACTCAAATAACGTAATTATATGGAAAGATGGTACTGCCGGATATGAAAATTCAAAGCCAGTCATGCTTCAGGGACATATGGATATGGTATGCGAAAAAGAAAATGACTGTGATATAGACTTTGAAAAAGATGGTCTTTTTCTTGAACTCAACGACAATATTATCTCAGCAAAAGGCACTACTCTTGGAGGCGATGACGGAATAGCTGTGGCATATGCTCTTGCCATTCTCGAATCCGACTCTATACCACATCCGCCTCTTGAAGTTGTTATAACTGTCGATGAGGAAATCGGTATGCTCGGAGCCGCTGCTATTGACTGTTCTGATTTAAAATCACGCACAATGTTAAACCTAGATTCCGAAGACGAAGGTTATCTGCTTGTAAGCTGTGCCGGTGGTGCAACTGTAACTTCACACCTTCCAGTCATTTATACAAACAAAGTAAGTAAGCAAGTATTATTAAAAATTTCCAATCTTATCGGAGGTCACTCTGGTGTAGAGATTGACAAAGGCCGCGCAAATTCAAATACTCTCTTAGGAAGAACTTTATACCTTCTTAGCCAAGACTTCAACTTTAACCTTATAAGTATATCAGGCGGTTTAAAAGACAATGCGATTCCACGTGAGTCAACAGCAGCTATTGCAATACCCACTACAACTGATATAACAAAACTCAAAAACACAGTTTGTGATATCAACAAAATATACCGTCAGGAATATGCCTTAACGGACCCTGATATAACTCTTACTTTAGAGTTTAATGACACAGCCGAAAACATATCCGTTCTTGATAACACAAGTACTACAAACGCAATCTCATTACTGTATAATCTTCCAAATGGAATACAAAAAATGAGCAGGGATATCAAGAACCTTGTTCAGACTTCTCTGAATCTTGGGATTCTTACCACCAATGCATACGTGATAAATTACAGCTTCTCAGCCAGAAGCAGTGTAAGTTCCGAAAAAGATGAACTTATAAACAGAATTTCATGTCTTACAGAATCATACGATGGATATGTGACATTAAGTGGTGTATATCCTGCATGGGAATACAGACAGGATTCTCCTCTTCGTGAGCTTATGGTTGATATTTTTAAGGAACAATACGGACATGAACCCGTTATCCAGGCTCTGCATGCCGGCGTTGAATGTGGGCTGTTCTCAGATAAACTTCCCGGACTTGACTGTGTATCTTTCGGTCCTGATATGAAAGCAATACACACACCACAGGAATCTATGGATGTAGACAGTGTTATACGCACATGGAATTATACTCTTGAGATTTTAAGAAGACTTAAATAGTTTTTCTGTAAAGTA
>JAFPDA010000147.1 GCA_017425575.1 Lachnospiraceae bacterium
TGCACTTTTTCCTAATTTTAATGAGTTTGATATTGGTCATTGTCCGTTAAATAAACCATATGACCCTTCTACATTTAACAATGAGTATGATATGTATGAGGGGAGCCTTATGACTGTACAGGAGTTTAAAAAAGGTTTTGCAGGAAAATTTGATATTCTTCTTGATATATGTCCTGAGTTTTTTCTTGACTGTTATTATACAGTTGTAGATTTGCACCGCTCATATCATTCAGATGGTATAAGAACAAAGAAGTGGAATGGTTTTTCAAGACAGGAATCTTATCATCTGCCTATATGCCGACTGAATGGAATGGATAGTGAAAATGTCACACCTGCAAAAACATTGTATCTGTGGATGGAAAATAATCTTTGCCCTGATGAACTTTCGGATACAATGTCAGCTATGTACAGACAGGTAATGTCAATATATGACATGAGACCGGAATGTATAAAGTGGTCAGAGGACGGAGTTGTGCTTGATAAAGATATGCTTGCGGAGGCAGTGTTTGGAGGAGAATCGCAGCTTATTTCTGACAAATCTGATAATTCATCATTTTTGTATGATCCTGAATCAAAGTCTATAGCGCTTGATAATCTCTCAAAAGAGTCACTTCAGATAGTTAAAGAGCATCTTTTAAGCTGTGATGCTTTAAGGGCTGATATGGACAGATATGATGAAAATATGCTTACTGACCCAAGCCGTGGCCACTGGGGACTTTGGCAGGAGGGCTGTAGTCAGGCCAAATATACAGCTGCACTTGATGAGACGCTTATCGCGAGAAATCCGGTTGCTGATATCAGATATAATGGTGTTATAGGTATTGACTTTGGTACAAAGAGTACGGTAGTTGTATATCAGGATAAAACAGAGCATGTACTTCCTATGAGAATTGGAACAGGACATATATCTAAAAAGGCAGAGCTTAAACAGTATGAAAATCCGACAGCAATGGAACTTGTGGATATCTCACGTTTCCTTCAGATGTATGGCAGTAAAGAGGGAAGACCGGAAACTCTCTGGGAGGATCTGACTATATCACACAGTGCCGTAAACAGCATGATAAACAGTACAAGTACGGATTACTATAGTTATTTTAGTGAGCTTAAGCAGTGGGCAGGAGACAAACAGGGACAGTTAAGACTCAGGGATAAGAAAGGAAACGATGTTTTGCTGCCTTCGTTTCTTGACATAAAAGAGGGTGAGTTTAATCCCATAGAGATATATGCATATTATATTGGACTTTATATCAACAATATGAACAATGGTATTTATCTCGACTATATATTATCTTTTCCTGTTACATATGAAAAAGCTGTTTGTGACAAAATAATAGAGAGTTTTTACAGAGGACTTAAAAAATCCTTGCCGGAGAGTGTTCTTTCTGACAAAGAGGCAATGAGACATTTCAGGGTGTCAAAAGGTGCTTCAGAGCCGGCAGCATATGCTATATGTGCACTTGAGGGATACGGATTTGAACTTGAAAAAGAGGATAAGATTTATTATGGAATCTTTGACTTTGGTGGTGGAACTACAGATTTTGACTTTGGAAGCTGGAGTAATCCTTCGGAGGAAGAAAAGAGAAAATATGATTATGTGCTTGACTGTTTTGGCGGTGGCGGAGACCAGTATCTTGGCGGGGAAAATCTTCTTGAGCTCCTTTCATATGAAGTGTTTAAACTTAATCAGGATAAGCTTCTTGAAGACGGCATAACGTTTGCAATTCCTAAAGAATGTACTCCGTTTCCCGGCTCAGAGGCTCTTATAAATGATTCCCAGGAGGCCAGGATAAATATGCGTCAGCTTATGGAGCAGCTTCGTCCTTTCTGGGAGAAAAAAGAAGACTCCGAGTCTCTGTATCAGAGTGGACGCGTAAAGCTTGCACTGTTTACAAGGACAGGAGAGCAGAAGTTAAACTATGAGCTGGTTGTTGATACAGATATGCTCTCTAAGATACTTGTATCCCGTATAGAGAAAGGTATACATGGATTTTTTGAGTGTATGAAGGAAACATTTGCTATTAACGTTACAGAACAGATAGAAAAAGTTCATATATTTATAGCCGGTAATGCAAGCAGGTCTCAGATAGTTACAGATTTATTTGAACAGTATATGAAGAAGTTTGCAGAGAACTTTAAGGAGACAGGAAGATATAAAGTCGGTGAGGACTTCTTTGAACTGCATCTTCCTCTTGGCTCAGAGACTTCTGATAATAAGCAGAAAAAAGAACCGGAAATTCAGTCATCCAATGTAAATATAGGAAGCCTTAAGAGAAGCGTGTCTGCTATCAGTGATATTGCAAAAGATATCAGGGAAAATAATGTTAAAGAAGAAATGACAGAGGAAGAAGTACTTTCATTGATAACAAAACCTAATGGAAAAACAGGTGTTGCATTTGGTCTTATTGAAGGAAGACCTGGCGGAAGGATAAAGATAATAGACCACAATGCAAAGGAAGACACGGGGGATATAAATTTCAGATATTATATAGGCTATAAGAAAAAGAATAAATTCTGTCTTGTTTCTGGAAAAGACCTTGCATATAATGAGTGGACATTTTTGTGTGATGCTTCAACAGAAGACTTTTCGTTCTATTATACTTCAAAATCTGAGGCGGCAGCAGGGGATATGGATATTTTTGATGTATATAAGAAGAACTGCAGACTTTCAAGAAAATATAATAATGCAGCAATTTATTACAGGGCGGTAGCTCCTACTGTAATTGAGTATGTGGTAATATCTGATGGTAATTTTAACTCGGATAATTATCTTGAAAATGCAATAAGAATAGATCTTGCAAAATAATAATTCATAAAGTTAAAAACTAAAGAGTTTACCGGAATTTGTCGAAGTATTTAGTAGCAAATTAGTCTTAAATAAAAGAAAGGTGAAAGAAATCTATGAACATAGGAGATATTATGCACCAGACACAAAAAACTGCGTTTGGTGCGGGGAATGCTTTCTGGAAAAATTCTTTTCTGTCTATAGGGAAAAAGGGACAGACGGTAGAAGGCGTAATATCTGGTGTTTCAGACAGGATTTCCATCAACTTTAACGGAATAGAGGTATCAGTACCTCATTCTGCAGTGCAGGATGCCAAGGAGGGCGAGACAAGAAAATTTCAGATCATGGATGTATCGAAGGAGAATATTGTACTGAAAGAGGTTGGAAGAACGGAAAGTTCTGTGGAAAACAGAGCCAGGGTAAATACCACTTGTAATAACTCGTCTTCTTATGGCAATATCTTGCCAAATGATAGTGCAAAAGCAAATCTTGAGGGACAGGAGGCAGGCAAAAATCTTGCTATACTTACAGGAGATGACTATCAGCAGATAGAGGGAGAGAATAACCTCGATAAACTCAGCAAAGAACATGTCGAAAGAGAAGTAGAAAGAATAAAGAGACAGAAAGAGTTTGTTGCGGGAAATGAACTTAAAAATATGGAATTTTCGGAGGAACTTAAAGAAGACCTTGAAAAAATTCAGTCAATGGGATTTATCAGTCAGAAAAGTGAAGCACAGATAGAGCAGCTGCTTCGTGATGCTGATATTCCAGTGACAAATGAAAATCTGTCGCATGTAGTTTCAGCTTTAACTATGAGTATGCATGCAAATCATATGACAGATGATGCGAGAGCTTACATAATAGGTCAGGAGCTTGTACCAACTATAGAAAATATATATCATGGTATATATTCAGGCTGTGATGCGGAAGATGGAACTATATATGATGAGGAA
>JAFPDA010000148.1 GCA_017425575.1 Lachnospiraceae bacterium
ATAGAATTTGATATCGAAGGCGATGTTATAACCAATGTATCTTTTACTGGAGGCTGTAATGGAAATTTACAGGGAATATGCTCTCTGGTAAATGGTATGACAGTTGATAATATAGAAGAAAAGCTGGCTGGAATAAGATGCGGTTTTAAAAGCACCTCATGTCCGGACCAGCTCTCCAAAGCAGTTCGTCAGGCTTACGAAGCTGCCAATAACTAACGTATCTGATAATGTTTATCCAGTCGGTTATCTTTATCAAAAAGATAATTATACTGTATCATTTCATACTGATTAAGCAGTTCGTTATATTTACTTTTTGAATCTGACAATTCATAAAGGTTTCCAGCTTTATCATAATAGCCCGGGGCACTTATTACAGGCAATGTCTGATACAAATCCAGAAGGTATCTGTTATAGTCACTCATCTTAAGACCTGACACATTTAAAAATATGGATGAGAGATAATTGACAGATACCTTTTCTATTGTCATCTCCGGTATATCATAATTTGCCCATATCACAAACGGCACCATGTGCTTTGTCATTGTATCTTCCTGTGTAAACTGAGTAGGATTTTTCCCCATAAGGTCACAATAAAACTGGTCAGGAAGATGTGGCTGATGGTCTCCGAATAATACTATCAGAGTTTTTTCATCAACATTCTTAAAGTATGTAATAAGCTCCCTTAAAGCATCATCCGACATTTTCATAAGAGACAGATACTCGTTAACATTTGAAGATGACAAAAATGAAGTCACTCTTACGGGTTCTTTAAATTGATAAGAATAATCATTATATGGATTATGGTTCTGCATGGTCACATTAAACACGCATAATCTCTCTCCGGCTTCTTTTTTCTCATAAAGTTCTTCTATTTTTTGATAGTCCTCCAAATCTCCGATATAGTCCCTCACCTTCTCCTCTCCACGAAAATCATCTTTTGTGAGAAATTCATCAAAATACATAAGCGGATATACCCTGTTTCTATTGTATCCTGAAGCATTGTAGGGATGTATTGCAACTGCATTATCATATCCCTGTTTTTTCAGATTGCTTATCAACCCCGGCATGTAATCATCAATATACTGAAGATATGGATTTCCAGGCAAAAATGCCTTACTGCATCCACTAAGAAATTCAAATTCAGAGTTTGCCGTATAACCACCATAAACTGAAGACTGTGCATAGCCTTTTATAGTATTCTCACTGAGACTGTCAAAAAACGGCATTACACTTTTATCTGTCTCTATATCACCAAGAACTCTGAGGTCTGCAAAAGATTCATTCATTATCATTATAACATTAGGTTTGTCTTCATCAGCACACTGCTCATTATCTTTCTGCTCATATTTCGACAGTACCTTTTCAACCTTCTCTGCCGAATATCCGTCTGGTTTCTGAACAGATGCCTCACCTGCATTTGCTGTAAAATACAGAATATAACCACATTCCTCAATTCCAATACTATGATCCCAGGACAGCGATGTTACATCTTTAAAAAATACTGTATCCATGTTAATCCAAAGTATAAATAATAATGCCACCGCAATTCCTGTTAAAGACTTTAATATCTCCCTCACATCAAAATAACGCCTTTTTTCACCTTTAGTTACTTTTAACAGTATAACCATAAAAACTATACTAACTATCCCCGTCAATACAGCAGCAATAAAATATTTATTTATATCATAGGAATAATTTCCCGCAACAGTAGCCGCTGTCTTTATGGCATAAAAGTCCATAAAAACAATTCCGTATCCCCTGAATAAAATAACAAAATAGTTTGCAATTCCTACTATAAGAAAAAATATATCTGTTATTATAAGGGCTGGTTTCATTTTATGTATAACACTTGAGACTATCAGATTTACAAGCATTATCAGGAGTACATTTTTGATTACTATATCAGCACTGTATTCAAATATATTCTTTCCAAAAAAGAGTTCCAGCATAACAAACTGAACTGAACTTATTATAATGAAAAGTAAAGCCTGCAAAAAAACCACAGGCTTTACCTCCGTATTTTTCAAAAAATTATATATTTTCATAATTAGTTAAAGAATGGATTAGAGAAGAAGTCTCCCAATCCTCCGTCTCCATTATAAGAATCTGGGTTTCTGTCATCAGGCTGCTGTGTAGCACTCGGAGTCTTCTCCTCAGGCTGTGTAGAGAGTCCATCCAAGGATTCCTTTCCCTGTAATTCAACAGTTATCTTCTTCTCCTCATACTGTCCATTGTTACTCCTCTGAACAATAACTTCCACCTTGGTACCTTTTTTGTAGCTGTTCACTTTTTCCTGAAGACTTTCAATAGTTGTAACTTCGATATTATTTACACTTGTTATAATATCTCCCACCTGTATTCCAGCCTTCTGTGCAGCTCCGCCTTCACTTACCTCTGCCACATACACACCATTTGGCATATTGTAGACGCTCATCTGGTCAGAAACTGTACGGCCAGATATACCTATATAGCCTTTTTCTTTGTCAGAAAGTATTTCTCTGTTCATAAGGTCATCAATTATAGGATTTGCAACTGAAATAGGAATTGCATAGCCAACTCCCTCAACAGCCGACTGTGCTATCTTTGCGGAATTTATACCTATAACCTGTCCATATATATTGAGAAGTGCGCCGCCACTGTTTCCAGGATTTATAGCCGCATCTGTCTGAATTGCCTTAATCTTATTTATGTTACCTGTTTTCTCAGATTTTTCTCTTATCTCCCTGTCCTTGGCACTTATATAACCAACAGTCACTGACTGACCATAACCAAGAGAGTTGCCTATTGCTATAGCCATCTCGCCAACCTTAACATCATCTGAATTTCCAAGGTCTGCAATTCTTATCTTATCAAGTGTTTCAGACTTAATAGACTTGGTCTTAACTGCGATAACCGCAAGGTCATTGCTCTCATCCGTTCCCTTTACCGTAGCTTCATATACTTCATTATCTATAAACTGAACTGATATTGTCTTGGCATCATCTATAACATGATTATTTGTAGCAATAAGAAGCTCATTCTCATTCTGCCCTACAATAAATCCTGAACCACAGCTTGTCTCATCATTTCCCTGATAATACTGTCCAAATAAATCATAGTAAGCAGTTCCCTCTGATGTGCTTGTAATAGCTACGATTGCAGGCATTGTCTGCTCAACCACACCTGATACATCTGCAACACCGGTCACTTTTGGCGCAGAAGAATTAACTGGTGCAGACTGCTCCTTATCTTTGCTGTTATCATCTGTAACTGAACCTATCTTTACGTCTTCTTTTGCATTTAACTCATTTGCAGTTCCTATTACCATATTGGCAACATAAGAAACCCCTTCAAAACAAACTGCTGCTGTTGTTCCAAACAAAAGACCACAAGCTGCCGCAATCAGAAGTTTCTTTCCAGTCCCCATTTTCTTTTTAGGCTGGTTATTCTGCTGATTCTGATTGTTGTATTGTTGGTTTCCAAACTGCTGATTCTGATTCATGTTATAATACTGCTGATTCTGATTTGTATACTGCTCACTCTGGCTGGTTGTACTCTGAATATAATCATACTGTGATGCTCCTGCCTCAGAACCTGTATCAGAAGTATTATTTGCATCTGCACCAGCTTTATTGTCTGTGTAATAATCACCTGAACGAGTTGCACTGTTTTCATTATCTTTATATGAATATCTGTATGTAGAATCTACAGCCGGACTTTCTCCTTCTACAGAATTTCCATACTCTCCAGTATAGCTGTTCTTCTGCTCATTATTATTTTCTTCCATACTAAAATCCCTACCTTTCTAACATTAAACATGCACACTATTATCCTACTTTTTCTTTTCCAAGTCAATCAAAAACACTTACATTCTATCAGTCATTTGTGTTTAAGTTGTGAATATTAAAATACACCTTGCGCAAAACTACCTAAAACTATATAATTAAATACGCATTTTGAAACATTTTAAACACATTACAACAGATGCCTGCGAATTGCTACGTTGCTTCACAACCCCCCGCAATTCTGTGACATCAACAAATTGTTGTATTAAGAAAAGGAGAAGAAGTTTTGATTCGCGAAAACCAGAGATTACTAAATATAATGCATATTATAGTTGATGCAGTAATAATAGCATTTTCTTTTTTACTAGCTTACCAGCTACGTTTTGACGACACCTGGAGCCCTCTTATAAAATATCACATAATAAACCCGCCTATTGGTTATTATAAGGCGCTTGAGGATTACAGAAACATGCTTGTTCTGCTTATCCCCTGTTATATAGCAATATATTATATATGTGGTATGTATGACCCAAAGAGAACAAGTGGACGCCGTTCAGAATTTTTCAGTCTTATAAAGGCAAGTATTCTCGGTATGGCTTACACCGTTGCAATACTTTATTTTCTTCTTAAAGAACATGATTATGCACGTCTCTTTCTCGGTATATTTATGATGTTAAATGTAACCATAGATTATACATTCAGGCTTATAGTTATAAAAATACTGCATAATATGAGAAAATCAGGCAAAAATCTGAAACATATAATACTTGTCGGCTATAGCCGTACAACAGAGAGATATATTGACAGATTGAGAGTTCATCCTGAATGGGGTTACTATATTCATGGAATACTGGATGACAATAAGAAACCAGGGACTTCCTATAAACATGTAAATGTAATAGGCAGTATGAATAAACTCAGTGAGTTACTTGCAACAAACCAGTATGATGAAATCGCAATAACGCTTAGTATAAATGAATACAACAAACTTGAGAATATAGTGTCTATATGTGAAAAATCAGGTGTACACACAAAGTTCCTTCCTGATTATAACAATGTAATTCCTACAAAGCCTTACACGGAGGATCTGGATGGAATCCCTGTTATACACGTTCGCCACGTTCCACTCAGTTCATCCTTTAATCAGGTACTCAAGCGAATAGTTGATATATTCGGCTCCCTTGTTGCCATTATACTTTTTGCAATACCAATGCTTATAAGTGCAATTATAATAAAAATAACTTCACCTGGTCCTCTTATCTTCAAACAGACAAGAATAGGCCTTCACAATCAGGAATTTTCAATTTACAAATTCCGCTCAATGAAGGTACAGGATGAGGCAAAAGAGAAAAAGGCATGGACTACTGCAAATGACCCACGAGTAACACGTTTTGGAAAGTTTATGCGAAAAACCAATATAGACGAGCTGCCACAGCTTTTCAATGTACTTCTCGGAGATATGAGCCTTGTAGGTCCAAGACCAGAGAGACCATTCTTTGTAGATAAATTTAAAGAAGAAATTCCAAGATACATGATAAAACATCAGGTTCGTCCCGGTATGACAGGCTGGGCTCAGGTAAATGGTTACCGTGGTGACACATCTATAACCAAAAGAATAGAATGTGACCTCTACTATGTTGAAAACTGGTCTATTTTCCTTGACTTCAAGATACTTTTCCTTACTTTCTTTGGAAATAAGGTAAACAAAAATGCGTACTAGTACGCCAGAAAGGACTGGTGACAGACATAAAAATACGAACTAAACTTATAATAGCATTTTTTATAATGACATTTTTTCCATTGGTGGCAGGTATATTCTGTTTTCACAAGACAATGCAGCAGCACGCAAAACTGCTGAGCAGTTATTACAATATTGATGCCGATTCGGATGAAGTATATACATTTATGCTTAATCCAATCGGCAAACTTTATAACCTTACATTTAAAGATTATCTTTCTCTTGTAGAAACTGCAGACACAAACCCTGACACTTTTCTTGACTATTCTACCCTTAAAAGAATAAATCTCAATTTAGAGGACAAAGATTCATATCTTATAGTGAGACATAACAATCTGGATTATTATACGGGCAGCAGGGATTACAGGAAAAATATCGATTCACTCCCCTACTTCAGCAGTGTTAAACAGGGTTATAACAATACTGTAATACTTTCACAGGGTGGCAATCTGTTAATCCGCTATAAGAATTTTTATTTTTCAGACGGTGACTCAGGACAGATTTTTATGGTGACTCGCATATCCCGATATCTCTCCCAATGGAAAACCTCCCTTCTCAATATAACTTTGTCTTTTATGATAATAATATTATGTACGGCAATTGCTCTTATACTCTGGTTAAATGACAGTATACTAAAGCCGCTTAATATATTAAAAATAGCAACTGTACAGATTGGAGCAGGTGAACTTAATAACAAAATAGAAGTCACTTCATCTGATGAAATAGGACAGCTTTGTCAGGATTTTGAAGAAATGCGCATACGGTTAAAATCAATTCTCGAAGAGCGTATACAGTACGAGCAAGCCACAAGAGAAATGATGAGCTGTATATCCCACGATTTAAAAACTCCTCTCACTGCCATAAAAGGCTATTCAGAAGGACTTATAGACGGCATAGCATCAACCCCTGAAAAGCAGAAAAATTATCTTCTTACAATTTTGTCCAAAGCCACTGATATGACATATCTGGTTGATGAAATGTCACTTTTTTCAAAACTGGAGCAGAACGCACTGCCATATAATTTTGTAAGTTTTGATATTGACTCATATATGCAGGAATATATCTTAAGCCAGATACTTGACCTGGAAGCTAAAAATATATGTGTACACTACGAAAACCTCACACCGCCCGGAACAACGGTAATCGCAGATGCTCTTGCTTTAAAACGTGTGCTTTCAAATATTGTAAGTAATACAGTAAAATATATGGATAAACCTGAGGGAGAAATACATATAACTATAACTGATTTAGTTCCACCACCCGTTGAACCACCACTGTACAGACAAATAAACGAAGATGGTACAGATGTTGAACCGCCTCAGATTCCAGATGAATTTATACAAATAGCAATATCTGACAATGGACCTGGTATTGACAAGAAAGATCTTCCCCATATTTTTGATAAGTTTTTCCGCGCAGACGCATCGCGAAACTCTTCAAAAAGCGGCAGCGGCATAGGTCTTTGCATTGTAAAGAACATTATAGCTGAGCATGGGGGTACAATAAATGCAGAAAGCACTTTAGGAAGCGGCACAAATATATATTTTACATTGAGAAAAAAAGTTGGAGGTAATTAAATTATGAGCAAAATTCTTATTATAGAAGATGATACAGCCATAGCTGAACTTGAAAAAGATTATCTTGAATTAAGCAGCTTTGAGGTTACTTTGGAATCTGACGGAAATGCTGGAGCAGCACGTGCCATAACCGAAGATTTCGACCTTATAATTCTTGATCTTATGCTGCCTGGTATGGACGGTTTTGACATCTGCCGCATTATACGTGATAAGAAAAACACTCCTATCATTATTGTCTCAGCTAAAAAGGATGATATTGATAAGATACGAGGTCTTGGTTTAGGTGCTGATGATTATATGACAAAACCATTCAGTCCAAGTGAGCTTGTAGCACGTGTAAAAGCTCATCTTGCCCGTTTTGAAAGACTCACATCAACAAATAAGCAGCAAAATGAAATGATAGAAATACGTGGTCTTAAGATAGATAAGACTGCAAGACGTGTCTATGTAAATAGTGAAGAAAAAAGTTTTACAACCAAAGAGTTTGATTTACTCTGCTTTCTGGCGCAGAACCCAAACCACGTATACTCCAAAGAGGAGCTCTTCAAAGAGATATGGGAGATGGATTCGATTGGTGACATAGCGACTGTCACTGTCCATATCAAAAAGATACGTGAAAAAATAGAGGAGTCAACTTCAAACCCTCAGTATATAGAGACTATATGGGGCGTAGGATACCGTTTTAAAGTATAAATTATATTTACCAAAATTCTCACAGTATAAAAAATATACAGCTGCAAAAAATAATTTTAATGTAACTGTAACTTTTTTATACTGTGAGGTTTCCTATGAATGTGCATCCAATCTTTAAATCAGCAATTATACTGTCTGCATTAACCCTTTGTGTATATCTTTTTTTAAAGTTTGCATTTCCTGTTATTTTTCCTTTTGTAATAGCCTATGCAATTATGTATATGCTGCTGCCTGTTGTAAACTTTGTACGCTGCAAAGGTCATCTTCCATCATGGTTTGCTTTCGGCAGCACTCTTACTGTATTCTTTTCTCTGATATCTGCCTCTGTTTTATTTACAGGAAATTTTTTTCTGAGACAATTCCATTTCTTTATTAACAATTTTTCAATATACTGCTCTTATATCAACAATTTCTGCCTTACAGTCTGTGGCATTGTAGATAAGTACTTTGATATCAACAAAGGTACCAGCTACAACTATCTCTCGAAAAAAATAGGCATATTAACTGATAACTATTCAAACGTTCTTTTTAAGGATGTATGTCATATATTTTCCTGCTCTGTATCATGTATAACATATATATTTACAGTAACAGTTATAATAATCATAAGCATGATATTATTATGCTCAGATATTGAAAAAATACAAAATAAAATACATTCTCTTTCTTTTTCAAAAAATGCTGCAGCTATACTTACCACTCTCAAAGAATCAACTTTTTCATATATAAAAATACAGCTGATGATATTTATCATCAACTGCATTATATGCTGTATAAGCTTTTTTCTCTCACATAATAAATATTATCTTGTGATAGGTTTTTTAACTGCATTTATAGACGCTCTGCCTGTACTGGGAAGCAGTATAGTATTATTTCCTTTTGGAATATATTTTATATTTACCCACCAGTATCTTAATGCCTCAATAATGTTTACAGCATATATTCTTACATTACTCGTGAGAGAATATATGGAGACAAAACTTATGGGTGCCCACACGCAGATACTCCCGTTTTTTATGCTTATGTCCATATATATTGGAATAAAACTTTTCGGTATCTTTGGGCTTTTCTTAGGACCAATAGGGCTCTTGATGATAAAAACCATATACCCCTACCTGAATAAATATTTTAATTAAAATATACAAGTTCCTCGGCAGGTTTATCTGCTGGAACTACCTCTTCTGCATAAAATACAGGGCCTTCTTCACCATATTCTTTCATGTATTTATATTCCATTCTGGCTGTGACAGTAACATACTGCTGATTTTGGAAATCCCTCCATGAATCAGCTTTACACAGAAAGCCCATATACTGTACATCATCTGCACAACATGTCATTGCATATCTTCCAAATACGGCAAATCCCGACGCAAGACCAGGCGGTTTCTGAATCATTCCCGAAATCTTTATCATTTTACCTGTATAATTTTCCTGATGGTCTATCATATCAATATACCAGAGACCAAAATCATCATTTGAAATCTCTATAACATCTGCATTTATATCAAAAGGAAGCTCATCCTTCATTTGATAAAAGGCTTCATCCTCTGATTCATAAACTATCTGTGCTCTAGGGTTTACAGCTTTTACACTTCCCCTTATCGCAGACTTGTTTGTCTTCTCAACTGTACATCTGTTTACTATTATCATCTCTGACATTCTGAAATGTTCAACCATCATGGATGACATATTTTTCATATAAACTGCAAATGTCTCGTCATTACATACTGTAAGTGTCTGAAAGATAACTTCCCTGTCAAAGCATATATCCTCAAGTTCGTCATACATCTCAGGTATATGGTTTGTTGGCCACATTCCATTATACTCTATAATAATTCTGTCAGGACGGTGTTTTTTAAGGAATTTTTCTATCACCCTGCCATTGAATGACTCCTCATCTTCAATGTATTCACATACTGCTCCACATTTTTCAAGAACTGCTTTCTCAAACTCCTCCTCGCCCTCTTCACAGGCAAGGATAAGAGTTTTTGCCTTATCATCAAACATATCGTCAACTATAAGGTCTCTTATGAGGCTTGTCTTTCCTGCTTCAAGAAATCCCATAACGACATATACCATCATCTCTTTTTTCTTTTTTCCAAACATATATCAAATCCTCCACTTTCTTCCGGAGTTATACAAAAAACTCTTTTTAATTATGCTACATGGAATAACTCTTTTATAGCTGCCTCATTAAGATTAGCACCAATTACACAAAGTCTTCCTGTATAATCCGCTGCTCCTCTTCTAAGCTCAGTCTCCTCTGGCACAAGGTCAAAATGGAACCACTCGCCTTCTTCTGATGCAACAATACCTTTTGCACGAAGTACTTCACCATATGTCTTATCATTTGCAAGTTTCTCAATTATAGACTTAATCTCTTCTTCGGAGAATTTATGAGCTGTCTCAACACCCCAGCTTGTAAATACATCATCCGCATGGTGATGACCTTCATGGTCATGATGATGTCCACAGCAGCACTCTTCTCCATCATGGTGATGGTGGTCATGATGCTCATGCTCTTCATGATCGTGATGATGTCCACAGCAGCACTCTTCTCCATCATGGTGATGGTGGTCATGATGCTCATGCTCTTCATGATCGTGATGATGTCCACAGCAGCACTCTCCGTCCTCATGGTGATGATGGTGATGCTCATGTTCCTCCATAAGTTCCTTCTCAAGAGAGTTCACTTTCTCCATTGCTTCAAGAATAGTTTTACCACTTATATCATCCCATGGAGTTGTGATTACAGATGCCTCTGTATTTTCCTCTCTTATAAGTTTAAGACATGTATCAAGTTTTTCCTCTGATACATTCTGTGTTCTACTGAGAATTATTGTTCCTGCATACTCAATCTGGTTTTTATAAAACTCTCCATAGTTTTTCATATACATCTTACATTTAGATGCATCAACTACTACCGCTGTACTGTTTATCTCTACAGAGTCTCCTGTATTCTTTACAGCTTTTATAACATCAGAAAGCTTTCCAACTCCTGATGGCTCAATAATAACTCTGTCAGGCGAATATTTTTCAAGCACTTCCTTTAAAGCCTCGCCGAAATCACCGACTAATGAACAGCAGATACAGCCTGAGTTCATCTCTGTAATCTCAACTCCCGATTCTCTTAAAAAGCCACCGTCAATTCCTATCTCCCCAAACTCATTTTCAATAAGGACAAGCTTCTCACCTTCAAAAGCATCTGCCATAAGTTTCTTAATAAGAGTTGTCTTTCCTGCTCCAAGAAATCCTGAAATAATATCAATTTTTGCCATTTTATATCCTTCCTCTCTGATAACTATTTTTAATTCAAATTTTATCCACAAATCTTAATGCATATCACATTTGCATCTCCTATGGATTTTTATTATTTGATAAAATTTTTCTTAGTTGACTCATACATTGCTATACTTGCCGCTATCGGCAGATTTAAACTGTCTATATTGGATGAATGTGGAATTATTACAGAAGTACCCACATTTAGAAATTCATCCGGCAGACCTGTCGCCTCATTTCCAAATATAAGAGAAAATTTTCCGGCAGGTGAAACATCGTGCAGACTTTTCTTTGCATTCAGCATAAACGGATACAACTCTCTTTCTCCACATATCTTCTTATATTCCTCAAAAGAATCAAAATATTCAAAATTTGTTGAAAATATAGCACCCATTGATGCCCTTACAACCTTTGGATCAAAAGCATCTACCGCTGGTCTTATTATAGCCATATTGTTCATTCCAAATCCCAGTGCGCTTCTCATTATAGTCCCCATATTTCCAGCATTTGATGGATTGACAAGCACAATGTGGGAGGTGTCTTTCGAGAGTTTTCCATTAAATTTTCTGAACTCTCCTATAACATAACAGTTTTCTTTCTGCGACAATACATTAAATATCTTATCTGTATATACAGTCTCAATATTTGCTGCCTTACACATTGACAAAAGCTTATCAAGCGTCTCTCCTTCTTTCATCGCCGAATGAATATATACCTTATTGACATATTCAGTCTTAAATTTAAGCAGCTCAAAAGTAAGCGTTATACCAAGCGAATAAGATACTGTATCCTCTTTTCTATACCTTTTATATGTTGCCATTTTACTCCTCTTTTCTATATCGACTCATATTTTCTCAACAAAAGGAGAGGCTTTTAAACCTCTCCCTTAAACATCTTACGAATTTAAAAATATGTCTACAGATAAATCTCCAATATCAGAGGTAAATGGTATACTGAAAAGTTCCTTTCCATCATCTATATAATCAGCACCAATACAATATGTAGGAGTTGTTATATCTATAATGATACTACTGTTTGCAAAAACAGTTGCAGCATTACCTGCTATCATATTGCCCAACTCTGATATTGCACTCTGACCCATTTCATCTATAGAGTCAACCGGCATCATAATCATCTTTGACACAATTCCAAGTGCCGTATTATGATCAATATTTAAAACAACTTCTCCCGTAAGATTACCAACAAGTCCCAGCTTAATCAATGAACTATCAGCTATATAGCCGCCCTTTCTCATACTCGGTTTGCCAATTTTTAAATCGGTCATACACATGTCCTTCATGATTTTACAAACCGAAATAATAAAAGGGTTAACATGTTCCGCTTTCACACCATCACCTGCCATTCTTCTAATATACTAAGTATATCAAATTCACAACCGTCTGTAAACGACAAAATCATACTTATATAGAAAAGTTCTCCCAAAATTTTTGACTTATATTAACATTACAGTCCTTAAGCCATTCTGAATACTTTGTCTTAAACATATCCATCTGGTTTTCTGCAATTATCTCCTCTTTTCTGTTATAGGTCGCATCTTCATTGTTGTCATTTACACAGTAAACTATATAATACCCCTGTGTTCCATCGTCAGCAGTACCCTCAAGAACCTCGCTTATACTGCCTTTTTTCATAGTAAGCGCTTTATCAATAACATTATCCGGAAGTTCTCTGCTGTCTTTTCCAATTGTTAGTTCATTCTGGCTGCTGTCAGTATTTTCCTGTGCAAAATCCTTAAAACTCTCTGCTTCCTTAGCCTTTTTTCTTATCGCCTTTGCCCTTTTTTCAGCTTCCCTTTTCGTCTTGTCATCCATATCAATAGCCACACCGTTCCTGTCAGTTCCATTTGTGATAATCTGTATATACTGTACATCTATCTGTCTTGCAACATCATCAGGCACTTCTGTATCAACATCATCAGTAGCTATATAAAACATTTTATTGGCAAGAATATTATCTGCATAAAGCTCTGTTATATTCTGCACACTCAGACAGTATTTTTCCTTATCCTCATCAGATGCAGCCTCAACAAGCTTTTCCGCAAACTGCACAGCATCCGTATTTTCATCAGCTGTAAGAGTAATCTCCTGCTCTTTTGCAACAGACTTTATCACATTGAGCTGTGTTATCATATTTATAACTTCCTGTTTTGCCTCATCGCCTATGGTGTAATCCTCTCCTATAGAATATTTCCATATCCCGTCACCAAAACTTGGATTATACTGTTTCTTTAAAAGATAACAGTAATTTCTTACCTCACTGTATTTTATACCTGTATCACCCACCAGTATAACAGTCGAATTTTCTGTTATATCACCAGACTCAAGTTTCGCACCTGATATTGGGTTTGCTGACTTTCCTTTTCCACACCCGCTGGTAATTGATGATATCATAAGGCATACTGCTAAAAATACCACAGACAGTCTATTCTTTCTCATATAATCCTCCTATGCTTTTTATCACTCCTGACACAATGTTAAAAATATCATTGGCAGCATTATTTTTTTTCTTTTTTATCCCAATTTTTATATTCGAACCAGAAGCATATGTTCTTGTAGGAGTTTTTGTCTCCTTGACAGGTTCAAGCACATATTTAAGACACGGTGTATCTCCCTGCACGAATTTAAGTTTTCCCTGGTACTCTTCCAGAATCCCTGGGAGCTTCTCAACATTACACAAAGCACTGTTAAACAGATAAAATCTGATTCCATCTTCCTTTTGTGTTATCTGTGTTATAAATGCTTTATGGGCATCCGCTTTAAGCAGTGCAACCCTTAAAAGATTTTCTGTTGCCTCAGGGATACTTCCAAATCTGTCCATAAGCTCATCCTGCATATCCGAATATTCCTCAACAGTCTCAATACATGCAATCCTCTTATACATATCAAGCTTCTGAAACTCACTCTTTATATAAGTGTTAGGAATATATGCATTTATATTCAGGTCTATGGCTGTCTCAAATTCCTCATCAATAGTTTTTTCTCCCTTAAGTTTCCTTACTGCATCATTTAACATCTTGCAGTAAAGGTCATAACCAACTGCTTCCATATGACCTGACTGTGCTGCTCCGAGCAGATTTCCTGCACCTCTTATCTCAAGGTCTCTCATGGCTATCTTTATTCCGGAACCAAGCTCTGTAAATTCCTTTATCGCAGCAAGACGTTTCTCAGCTACCTCTTTTAACATTTTGTCCTTTTTATACATAAGAAATGCATATGCTGTCCTGTTAGAACGTCCTACACGGCCTCGAAGCTGATACAGCTGCGAAAGTCCCATCTGGTCTGCGTTATCAATTATCATTGTATTTGCATTTGATATATCAAGGCCTGTCTCAATAATCGTAGTTGACACAAGAACATCTATCTCACCATTTATAAATGACAACATTATATTTTCAAGCTGTCTCTCACTCATCTGGCCATGTGCAAATGCCACATTTGCATCTGGTACAAGCTTCGATATCTCAAGGGCAACTTCATCTATATGCTGAACCCTGTTATAGACATAATACACCTGTCCATTTCTTGCCAGTTCTCGATTTATAGCTTCTCTTATAACTTCACTGTTATGCTCCATAACAAATGTCTGTATAGGAAGTCTATCTACCGGTGGTTCCTCAAGCACACTCATATCCCTTATACCCACAAGACTCATATGGAGTGTTCTTGGTATAGGTGTAGCACTAAGAGTAAGCACATCTACATTTCCCTTAAGCTGCTTTATCTTTTCTTTATGTGCAACACCAAATCTCTGCTCCTCATCAACTATAAGCAGTCCCAGATTTTTAAATTCTATATCTTTTGATAAAAGCCTGTGTGTTCCTATAATTATATCCACACTGCCATTTTTAAGCCCGGCAATAGCCTTTTTCTGCTGCGCAGGAGTCCTGAATCTTGAAAGCATCTCTACTATTACAGGAAAATCACCAATTCTTTCCCTGAATGTATTGTAATGCTGCTGTGCAAGAATTGTAGTAGGAACAAGCAGAGCCACCTGCTTCCCATCATTGACAGCCTTAAACGCGGCACGTATTGCTATCTCAGTCTTACCATAACCAACATCTCCACAGATAAGACGGTCCATTATCTTACTGCTCTCCATGTCTCTCTTGGTAGCCTCTATCGCATCAAGCTGGTCCTGAGTCTCCTCAAACGGAAACATATCCTCAAACTCCTGCTGCCATACAGTATCCGGACTGAATTTATAACCTGTATTCTCCTGACGTTTAGCATACAAAAGAACAAGTTCTTTGGCAATCTCTTTTACTGCACCTTTTACTTTTGACTTTGTCTTCTTCCACTCTGCCGAGTTAAGCTTGTTTAATTTAGGAGTTTTTATGGCTTCCTGACCTGCGTATTTCTGTAAAACATCAACACCAGAAACAGGAACATACAAAAATCCGCCATCTCCATACTCAACCTTAAGGAAGTCCTTTGTTACATTTTCTACCATTATCTTCTCGATACCTCTGTATATACCAAGACCATGATTTTCATGTACAACAAAATCACCTATATTAAGGTCGTTAAAGCTTTGTATTGACTTGCCGCTGTACTTTTTCTGCTTTCTCTTTGTCTTGTTCTTATTTCCAAATATGTCACCTTCGGTCACAACAACAAATTTCTGTGTTGTGTAAACAAAGCCTCTGTGAAGCTGTCCATAAGAAACAAGTATCTGGCCAGCCTCAAGTGTAACGTCAGGATTTTCACGATAAAATGCCGGCAGATCATAATCATTAAGGTCATGACTTAATCTTTCCGCCCTTATACGCGAACCTGATAAAATAAGAACCCTGAAACCTTCTTTTCTCCATTTTGCTATGTCAGACACAAGCATTTCAAAATGATTATTATAAGCCCCCACTGACTGAGTCATTACATTAAACTGCTCTTTGGTACTGAGTCCTTTGGGTAAAATATCAAGTGTGGTTATAAAAACTGATTTTTTATTGCTGAGCATAGACATAACAGAATCTGCAGGATAAAGTACATTCATCTGACCATTAAGAATCTCTCCCTTTGACAGTCTGTTCTCCATTCCATCACTGAATTCAAGTTCCACAGCCTGCATCTTTTCAAGACACCTTCCCGGTTCATCAATCATAAAAAGAGTATTATCACTGTCAAAATAATCAAAAAAGGTTTCCGTATCTATAGGGAAATACTCTATAAAACTTTCCATTCCCATATGTCCGTGATAAAACTCTATATTCTGCTTTATCTCATCAAATCTCTCGTTCAGACGATTCAGTGCATCATGAGACTTTGATTTTCTGAACTTTTCAGCGAGCAGATTTTTATCTTTCTCCATATTTTCAATGCCTTCTTTTATATCTGACTCTGAAAGCATAATCTCTGTAGCAGGAAAAATATTTATACTCTCCACCCTGTCAATGGAGCGCTGGCTCTCTGCATCAAAAGAACGTATCGTATCTATTTCATCATCCCAGAGCTCAATTCTGTATGGGCACTCCTCTGTTATGGGATATATATCCATTATTCCTCCACGTACAGAAAATTCTCCCGGCTTTTCAACCTGAAAATTTCTCTCATATCCGATATTAATAAGATGCAAAGAGAGAGCTTCTATATCAATTACATCTCCTTCAGATAAGGTTCTTACAGCACTTTTAAAATTTTTAAGTGCTGTTATCATCTCCATTCCGGCATCCATAGTTGTAACTATTGTGCCACCCTGATTCTGTACAAGTGCATGTATCACTTTTAAACGCTCAGTTTTTATAGCATTTCCCTGAACATCTGCACTATAAAAAATCACATCCTTTGACGGATAATATAATACTCTCCTGTCAAACATGCGATAATCTTCAAGAATCTCTCTTGCCCGTATTTCATTGTGTGTAACTATGACCGTCCAGTCTGTATCTTCTGACAATCCATATATAAAATGGCACTTCTGTGTATCAATACAGCCAGAGACATGTATTGGAAGTTTATCTCTCTCTATACATTCTCTGGCGTTCTTAAATGCCATAATCTCTTTTAATGGTTCAATCAATGTTTTCATAATATATCTCAAACCTCTTACTGCAATACAACTAATTAAACTTATTCATCGCTGTCATAATACCATCATCCATTATAACTCTGCATGCCTCTACGGTATTATGCAAGGCCTCTCTTATCTCCGGTTCTTCCTCTCTGGCAAATCTTCCAAGCACATAGTCTGCAAGGTCCCATCCTTTGGGTTTTTCACCTACTCCGATTCTTACCCTGTAAAACTTTTCTGTGCCAAGATGTGCAATTATATTTTTTATACCATTGTGGCCGCCGGCACTTCCCTTCGCACGAATTCTAAGTTTTCCCGGTGCAAGATTTATATCATCATAAATCACTATAAGTTCTGATTCCGGGGCTATCTTATAATAATCTACAAGTTCCCTTATACTCTCTCCACTTAAATTCATATATGTGAGCGGCTGTGCAAGAATAACCTTCTGTCCATCAATAACACCTTTTCCACATAAGGCTTTATGCTTCTTCATGTCCATTGATATATTATATTCATCTGCAATCGTTGTAATCGCTGAAAATCCTATATTATGTCTCGTGCCGTCATATTTTCTCTCTGGATTTCCCAGTCCTGCTATTATAAACATTTTTACCTCCAAACAGGTGTATTCTCAAACTATTTATATCTGTGTGTTGACTTCCCTAACAGGTTTTCCCTTATACTGCGAAAACATATCTTTGTCAATTACATTTCTGTTGTCCATAGTCTTCATAATATCTTTTATCTGAACTTCTTTTGCCACTCTTGAGTCTCCAAGATTATAAACCACATTATCTCTGAAAGAAAGTACAAAAGGCTCAAGAATATTATTATCATTTGCCGTTATAACAAGACCTTTATCGCCATTTGTAAGCTCAATACATTTTCCAGCCTGAAGAATATTTATACTGTTTATAAGTGCATCCACAACAGTTCTGTTATATTCATCCGGTGAATCCATAAGATGACGTATGGCTGCTATCTCTGAAAAAGGTTCCTCTTCAAAATTCATGGCTGTCATCTGGTCAAATACATATGCAACCTTAAGAACCTCTGCTCCGAGAGATAATTTTGGTTTTTCATCCATCTTTCTTATATCTGGATGTAACTCTAATGTTATAGATGTAAGAATCCTTATAACATCTATATCAAGATTCTTATCTTTTCCAAACATCTGATATCCAGCCAGATAATACGTATTTATTTTTTTAGTATCTTCCTCTGTCAGTTCTTCTTTATTTTTATTCCTTAAAACCGGTGGAATAAGAAGTGTTGGACAGTCATGTAATATAGCTGCCAGAACAACATCAAGCTGACGTTTAAAATCCATATTAAGTTTGAAAGTCATAAGTGCACACAGGATTGCTGTATTTAATGAATGTTTATAAATATAGTCCTCTTTGCTTCTAAGATTCTGCACAAAATTTATTTTTCTATGAAGAGAACCATAATTTTTGATTATCTTATTCGCAAATGTGTACATATCTTTTGCTTCTTTCTGTTTACAAACAGCATCAAGTATGTCTTTTATCGAGAACACAGACATAGCCTGAAATCTCTCAAACTCTATATCATCCTCTGTCATAGGAGGCAAAGGCTCTGCTGGCTCAAGAATGTATACTCCTATCAATCCAAAATTCTGAATACTTACTATACCCTGATTTGTGAGTTTTGAATTTCTTTCATAAAGCATAACTCCATTTTTATTATAGATTGGTTTGGCTAATCTCATTCCCGTTTTTAATTCGTCAGCCTTAACAAATAACATTTTTTCTCCCCCTAAAAGATTACTAATTCTGCATAATTTATTATGCACATAGCCTGACAACAAGTGTCAAGCCTACATCTGTAAAAAACTAATTCTTTCTTTTTTCTGCCAGATTATTTGTAACTCTGTTGTAGAGTTCAAGTGCAGCATTGTACCCCATCTTCTTCTGTCTGTGATTTACAGCAGCAGATTCACAGATAACAGAAAGGTTTCTTCCCGGTCTTATAGGAATCGCATGACATACTACTTTATTGCCAAGAAATTCGATATACTGCTCCTCAAGACCAAGTCTGTCGTAATCCTGGTCCTTGTTAAATTCTTCAAGTTTAATTACAAGGTCTATCTCCTGCTCATTTTTTACACTCTCTACACCAAAAAGTGACTTGGCATCAACTATTCCTATACCTCTGAGTTCAATAAAATGTCTTGTAATGTCAGGTGAACATCCTATGAGTGATTTGTCACTTACTCTTCTTATCTCAACTACATCATCTGATACGAGACGATGACCTCTGTGAATAAGCTCAAGCGCAACCTCTGATTTACCAATTCCGCTCTCACCCATGATAAGAATACCCTCACCATATATATCTACAAGAACACCATGAATTGAACAACGTGGTGCAAGTTCTGCATTAAGCCATCTGATAAGCTCTGCCATAAATGGCGAAGTTGCCTTTTTACTTCTAAGCAGTGGAACTTTATATTTGTTAGCAAGATCAACAATCTCATCCTCAATCCAGATTTCACGACAATATATTATACATGGAGGCTTTGGTGAATCCTCACTTCCACACATAATTCTCTCCATCATTTTGGCACTGTGTTCCATTCCCTTCTGCTGCATATAAGTATGCTCTACATGTCCTATTATCTGGATACGACTAGAATCAAAATAATCAAAATAACCAGCAAGCTGAAGTGCCGGACGATTTACCTCATTCTGAGTTATCATTATTTCATTTATATTTATCTCCGGTGTACAATTTTCAAGATCAAGCTGCTCAACAAGTTCACTTAATGATACACTATTCACTGCACTCTGCATAAATAACCTCTTCCCGCAAATTAATGCTTTTATTTTATTTGTAAAACCGTATAGTTTTCGCATAATTATCTATTAACATAATAACATTTTCATATATTGTCTGTCTATATTAAATTTTCTAAGATATCTTTTACTGCTTGCAGGCAATATGTATCTGGTATACCGCTATACTATACGACAGATGCGCCGTCAGCTTGAAATCTAAATATATAATAAATCCGCTATACTATTACGGTTAGTAATAGCATAACGGATTTATGTTTTTAATATAATTTATCACAATAAAATATATTTCTATTTCTGCAATTGCTCTGTTATAATCTCTCTCTCATCACCTTGTATCCCCAAAGCATTTAATGCCTCATCCAATGTAAGTTTCATATTTTCCATAAGATTTTTTACAGAAACTATCTTTTCCTTTACTGCATATTCCTTTGCATATTCCTTTGCATACTCCTTTGCATACTCTTCAACTGCCTCACACATTTGCTCACGCCCTTTCTCAGTTATTTTAAAATGTTTAACTCCCTGTGCTAACGCATCATAATACATATTTTCAGGATTTGACTGATGAAAATCTTTTATTAACTGTCCAATTTCATCATCACCCTTGTAATTACCATTCACATAAATTATATGTGAACCGTCATTAAATAATTCATTCGTCTCTCTTACATATCGGTCAATATGATATAAAGGTAAACCTTTTCTGAACTTGTCATGTTTATAAATGAATATGACATATGAGTCTTTAATTTCTTTAAACGATTGACTTTCATTAAGCATCCTCGAATCAATCATACTGCTGTGAAACCTCGCACGTCTGATATGTGCCCCTTCGGAATTTCCCTGTACTTCAATATCAATTTCCTCTCCATTTACATCAATGGCATGCACATCTAATATAATATTGCGACCACCAACTTCATGATTCTTTAATTCTTCCTGTCCATTTACACTAATAACCTTTATATCTCTTCCAAGTATGATACGAAGAATAAGCTCAGTGGCTTCAATATTTTTATCAAAAACCCGGCTCATCAAATCGTCATCAAATAACGTGAGCCCATCTACCAGTACATTAACATTTAAAATCAATAATTGCATTATCCTCCAATGCCGTAAATGTCAAATAATCAGGTGTACCCGCCTCCGCAGATACCATCTTGCCATTCGAAGGCAGTGACATACTTGTCAGTATCATTGCCAATGTAAGCACAATACTGAATAACCGCTTTGTTCCCTTTCTTTTTTGTTTCATAATTTCCTCCTTTTCTTTCGTATGACTTTTCCTTTTTATTATTTTTTAGAAGTCA
>JAFPDA010000149.1 GCA_017425575.1 Lachnospiraceae bacterium
ACGACTGTGGAGTGTTATATCAAATGTGAGTAGTATATAGGAAACTATTACAAAAACAGACACGAAGAAACAGTAAGAAATGTTTGTGAGAACTTTCAATTTCTCGTCATGGATATGTTTGTCCATGTTTTGAGTAGCAGGCTGAAAACCTTGGAGCTGATGCAATAGTAGCAGTTCGTTATGCATCTTCTGCAGTAGTTCAGGGGGCAGCAGAAGTTATGGCATATGGAACGGCAGTAAAATTTAAGTAGTGCTTTACATATAAGGTGTAGTCTATAAGGATTAAAGTTACTTAACAATTAGTTACTTTAATCCTTATTTTTCTGCTTTATTTCAAAATTATCCGAATTATGTTATTATGTAACTTATCAGAAATTGTAAAGCAAATTCTGATAAGAGGCGAATCTTTTTGCCGTTGATCATAACAGTGAGGATATAGATTAAAAATAATTTTGATAGCTTATTTTTTGCATGGCTATTTGTTTATAAGCAAAATAAATGGCCTGGCAACAAGTTGCTTAGAAATGAGGAATATTATGAATTTACCAGAGAAGTTTGTCACAAGGATGAAGGATATGCTTGGTGATGAATATGAAGAATTTGAGAAAAGTTATGACAAGGAAAGAACATATAGTCTGAGAATAAATCCACTGAAGTATAATAAACATTTCTGGGAATTGGACAATGTTACACTGCCATTTGAGCTTAAACAGATTTCTTGGGCACATGAAGGATTTTTTACAGACAGGAATAGTATGCCTGGAAAGCATCCATTGCATGAGGCAGGTGCATATTATATACAGGAGCCTAGTGCAATGTCTGTAGTTAGCCTCTTAGAACCTGAACCGGGAGATATTGTATGTGACCTATGTGCTGCTCCTGGGGGAAAGAGCACACAGATAGCCGGGAGATTAGAAGGCAGAGGGCTATTAGTATCAAATGAGATATTTAATGCCAGAGCAAAAATATTGTCTCAGAATATAGAGAGACTTGGAGTGGCAAATGCCATTGTCTGTAATGAACCTCCAGACAGAATGGCAGAGCATTTTCCGGATTTCTTTAATAAGATAGTGGTGGATGCACCTTGTTCCGGAGAGGGAATGTTTCGAAAAGATGAGACTGCCATACAGGAATGGAGTCCTGAAAATGTAGAGGAATGCGCAAAAAGGCAGCAGATGATTTTGGAATGTGCAGATAAGATGCTAAAAAAAGACGGAGTTATGGTATATTCTACCTGTACATTTGCACCTTATGAAAACGAGGATATGCTTATATGTTTCCTGAGAAGTCATCCTGAATATGAAGTACAGAGCTGGAAGAATTACAGAATGTCAAAAGGCTGTAACGGACTTGAGAGTGGAAGAGAAGAGTTTGTGGCGGATAGTCTCAAGCCACTCTCAGATAAGGAAAAAGAGGCGGTAGCTGGGGCTCTTCGTCTCTGGCCTCATAAGATAGATGGTGAGGGACATTTTGTGGTAAGACTTCATAAGACTGGAGCAGCACAAGAAGGTGATAGTCTTGAGGAAGAAAAAAAGGCAGGAAAGAGGAAAAGTAAGAAGCAGAAGAAGGGCAAATCTAGTGATACAGGTCTTACAAAGACAGAAAAGCAGGAGATTCAGAAATTTATAGACGATATATTATGTGAAAATCCCGGTGGATTTAATGGAGAGATATTCTCTGAACTTAAGTCCGGAAGCTGTGAGAAGCTTGTATATTTTGGGGATGAGCTGTATCTTTTACCTGAATATATTGACAGTGTAAGTGGTATTAAAGTTTTAAGGGCAGGTTTACACATAGCTACACGGAAGAAGAACAGGTTTGAACCTGCATATGCATTTGCAAAGGTTTTGTCAGATGATAATGCAAGGCAACACATTGAATGTGACTTTGAAATGGCTCAAAGATATATACATGGAGAAACTATAAATTGCAGTGCATCACTGCAGGGATGGACTCTTGTCTGCTATGAAGGCTGTTCTCTGGGCTGGGGAAAAGCGGCTGGAGGAGTACTTAAGAATCATTATCCTAAGGGACTTAGAAGATAGGAGGAAGCTTGATGAGAGTTGCACTTGGTCAGATAGATATGGTTTGGGAAGATAAAGAATCATCTGTTTTGCTGGCTGAAAAAATGATAATTGAGGCTAAACAGAGCGGGGCGGATATAATAATATTTCCTGAAATGTCTTTTACAGGTTTTTCAATGAATCTGTCAAAAATTGGTGAGTACAGGGAAGAAAGTTATACATTAAATAAAATGTCTGAGTATGCAGTCAGATATAATATTGCAATAGGTTTTGGCTGGGCACAGTGTTTCAGAGATTGTGACAAGGGAGCAAATATGTTTACTGTTGTTGACAGAGACGGAAGTATTGTGTCAGAATATAGAAAAATACATCCATTTACATATGGTGGTGAGAGTGATATATATGAGGGAGGAAGCGATATTGCCAATTTCTCGTTTATGGGTCATAGTATAAGTCTGTTTATATGCTATGATTTAAGATTTCCAGAGATTTTTCAAATAGCTTCAAAAAAATCAGATATGTTTATGGTGATAGCAAACTGGCCGGCGGTGAGGAGAGAACACTGGGAAACTCTGTTAAGGGCAAGAGCTATTGAAAACCAGTCATATGTTATTGGAGTAAATTGTTTTGGAAACAGAGATAACCTTGAGTACAGTGGAGACAGTATGGCTGTTGATGCACTTGGCAATGTGATTGGAAAGATATCTGACAAGGCAGGAGTTGTTGTCTGTGATATTGATGATAGGGCATGGAATCTCAGGGATAAGTTTAATGTAAAGGCTGACAGACGGGAAGAACTTTATTGTAGTCTGTACCAAAAGATATAAGTTACAGGAAAAGAGGTTAGGGTATGAGACAATATGAACTTGCAATAAGAATTGCGCAAATTCATCATTTAATAGACGAAAGAAAATATAAAAAGGCACTTACGGTTATAAGAACACTTGATATGCGTCAGGTCAGAGGGCTGAGTGACCTTAATGCGATAGCAGATGTGTTTACAAAGACAGAGCAGTATGATGCGGCGAAGGCTACATATTTAAAAATATATAAGAAATCAAGAACCAGAAGAGTGCTTTACAGACTTATATATCTTGCTATAAGAACAAATGATATAGGTGA
>JAFPDA010000150.1 GCA_017425575.1 Lachnospiraceae bacterium
AAGGCATCAGAAGAGATAATAAATATAATAGAAAAAATTTATTATGATATGCCGGAAATTTCCTGCAATTCTTATGAAAAAATAGGAAAAAATTCTGAGCCGGAATATCTTAAAAAGCAGCTTTTATCAATTGACTCAAAGCTTCTAAGGGCAAAGGAAGCGTATCTTAAAGAAGTAGATACTCTTGAAGAATATAAATCTAATAAAAAACTGCTCTTACAGCAAAAAGAAAATCTTTTAACAGAATTAAAAAAATATGATACACAAGAAAATGATGATACACCAAAAACTGCTGTTATTGATTTGTCTGATATTATAAATACATTAAGAGATGATAATACGGGGAAGGAAATAAAAGCCGGTATTATACGGGCGATGTTTGAAAAATTTGTATGGGACAGGGAAAAAGATAGAATGGATGCATATATCAAAGGATATCTTACAAGAAAATAATGATAGCTTTTCGAATACGGTGGACCGGACGGAGAGGCAAGTGCGTCATTGAGATATCTCTCACAGCGATACAGCATGAAAGACAGACGTGTAATTGGTGCACTTACCGACATAGGAACGGAAGAACTTGCTCATTTGGAGATGGTGGCAACTATTGTAAGACAGCTGACAAAAGACCTCACTCCGGAAGAAATTAAAAATTCAGGTTTTGACAAATATTATGTTGATCATACTCTTGCAATCTGGCCACAGGCAGCAGGAGGAATCCCGTTTAACGCATGTGAACTTCAGTGTAAAGGTGACACAATCACTGATTTGTATGAAGATATGGCTGCCGAGCAGAAGGCACGCTCAACTTATGACAATATACTTCGTCTTATAAAAGATCCTGAGATAGCTGACCCTATCCGTTTCTTAAGGAAACGTGAAATTGTACATTTCCAGAGATTTGGCGAATGTTTGAGAAGGGTACAGGATGATTTGGACAGCAAAAACTTCTATGCTTTCAATCCTCAGATAGATAATCAACACTGTAAATAAACTTTGTTGCAGACGGGCATAAACGACCAAAAATATTTTGAGTTTTCACCTGAATCTGTAAATAAATATAATTATAGGAAATGTTTCCTGAAACTTATAAGTAATTGATGGAGAGAAACATTTCCTTTTGTCAGACTCAGGTGAAACTTAAATTGCAAAATCTGTTTATTAATATATAAACTGCACTATGGCATATGGTTTGCCAGCCTCATCATTGAGTGCGACGAATCTGTTGTTGTTATCTTCATATATAACAGGGGTGATTATATCACCGAGCAAAGCCTGTTTTTTGTATTCTACTCGTAATTCGCTGACTTTACTGTCTGCGCCAAGACATGACATTGCCATTTTGACATACTGTCCATTGTTTACATGATGGTTTGTATCAAGGTGGTATTCACGTACTGTTATTGGTTCTTTTGATGTTCCGTCAGAAGGCAGTTTTATTTTTCGTGGGGCATAATCCATTTCAAGTGGAGAATAATTTCCATATATATTACCTATTTCGTCAGGTACTATCATAGGTTTGTTCTTTTTTAAATCCATAAGTACCCATATAGAGTTTGCTATTGCAATCGTATTATCCTCAGAGTCTGTTATCAGAAAGTTTCTGTATCCAAACATCTTTTCAAAACCATAGGCCTGAGTTCCAATTTTTATATGTTCGCCCATATATGGATATTTTCTGATGACTATCTGCCAGCTGTTTAATACCCACATAATCTGTTTTTCTTTAAGAAATTTATCTCCTGCACCGAGGTCTTCAGATTCGAAGTTCGTGCAGTCCTGCATATAGTTTATTATTCCATCAATACTGAGAGTACCGTTTTCGTCAGTTTCACTGTATCTTACCCTGCTGTCAAAAGTGTACATATATTTATCGTTCCTTTCTGTTGTGTTATATGTGCTATAATATCACAATCCGGTTGATTTTTGCTATATTTTCGGTATAATTGGTTTTTGGATGTTTCACAGTGGCATATGTCTGTACAAGAATTTGATGTGGGGAAAATTTTGCTGCTTAATTTATAGAGGATATGGGATTATGGATAAAATAAAAGAATTTAAACGGGGTGCAAATCATGGGATACCTATTGCACTTGGTTACATATCAGTAAGTTTTACTTTTGGTCTTATGGCTGTGAGTGCCGGTATGACATGGTGGCAGGCAGTGCTTATATCGAT
>JAFPDA010000016.1 GCA_017425575.1 Lachnospiraceae bacterium
TAGTATCTGTCATACCATAAGAAGCAGGACCTGCAGCCATGTTATCTGGGTGAAGTGTACGTCCTGTACCACCACCTGAAGCTACCGAGAAGTATTTCTTACCCTGCTCTAAGCACTCTTTCTTGTAAGTACCAGCAACCGGATGCTGGAAACGAGTTGGGTTAGTAGAGTTACCTGTAATCGATACGTCTACACCCTCTTTGTGCATGATAGCAACACCTTCTGGTACAGAGTTTGCACCATAGCAGTTAACTTTTGCACGAAGACCTTCTGAGTAAGATTTACGGAATACTTCTTTAACTTCATTTGTGTATGGATCGTACTCTGTCTCTACGAATGTAAATCCGTTGATACGAGAGATAATCTGAGCTGCGTCTTTACCAAGACCGTTAAGGATAACGCGAAGTGGTTTCTGACGAACTTTGTTAGCTTTCTCAGCGATACCGATAGCACCCTCTGCTGCTGCGAATGACTCATGACCAGCTAAGAATGCAAAACACTCTGTCTCTTCCTCAAGAAGCATCTTTCCTAAGTTACCATGTCCAAGACCTACTTTACGTGTGTCTGCAACTGAACCAGGAATACAGAATGCCTGAAGTCCCTCACCGATTGCTGCTGCTGCATCAGCTGCACGACGGCAGTTTTTCTTGATTGCGATTGCTGCACCTACAATGTAAGCCCAGCATGCGTTTTCGAAACAGATTGGCTGAATGCCTTTGATCTGATCGTAAACATTTAAACCAGCATCTTTTGTAATCTTCTCAGCTTCCTCGATAGAAGAAATACCATAGCTGTTTAATACTGTATTGATTTTGTCAATTCTTCTTTCATATGACTCAAATAATGCCATAGTTAAAGTTCCTCCTTATGATTATTTGTCGATTTCCTTATCTGTTCTAGGATCGATAAGCTTAACAGCATCTTCAACACGACCATACTGACCGCATGATTTCTCCCAAGCTGTGTTAGGATCGTCACCTTTCTTGATGAAGTCTGTCATCTTACCAAGGTTTACGAACTTATAACCGATGATTAAGTCTTCTGCATCAAGTGCGATAGCTGTAACATAACCCTCAGCCATCTCTAAGTAACGAGGACCTTTCTTAAGTGTACCATACATAGTACCAACCTGAGAACGAAGTCCTTTTCCAAGATCTTCAAGACCAGCACCGATTGGAAGACCATCTTCAGAGAATGCTGACTGTGTACGACCATATACAATCTGAAGGAATAACTCTCTCATAGCTGTGTTGATAGCGTCACAAACTAAGTCAGTGTTAAGAGCTTCCATAACTGTAAGACCTGGAAGAATCTCAGCTGACATAGCTGCAGAATGTGTCATACCTGAACATCCTACTGTCTCAACTAATGCTTCCTGAATGATACCCTCTTTAACATTTAATGTAAGCTTGCAGGCACCCTGCTGTGGTGCACACCAACCAATACCATGTGTCAAACCAGAGATATCCTTTACTTCTTTTGCCTGTACCCATTTTGCTTCCTCTGGAATAGGTGCGCAACCATGGTGTACGCCCTGAGCTACTGGGCACATGTTTTCTACTTCCTGTGAATAAATCATGTTTATGCTCCTTTCAATTAATGCTATTAATCTGCAGTATTAAACCACAGTACTGTTATTATTTTCGCACAAAATGTTAATTTCGTCTACACTTTTTTGACATTTTTAGATAAATATTTACACTTTTTTTTATATCTCATCTGTATTTTCAGATTTAATCGGCTCATCTGAAATTTTCACATTGTAGTCTGTTGTATATGTTTTTGAGAGATACTGTACAGCTATTTTATAAGTATCAGGCTGCATATCCATCATAGGCATATTCACAAAATATCTCTGTGTCTTAAAGACTTTAAGCGGCTGTTCTGTATCTGTAAAATCCTGCATATATATATTCTTATCACTATACATGTATATCTTCTGAAGGTCATGATCCACTGCACTTATCTGAAGTATATCACCATATCTTCTGAATTTAAGCTCTGACATAATCTCCTCTGTCGCTGCCTGTGCATTTTTAAGTTCTTCCGGTAATGTATCAAGCTTAACAGGATTTATGAGAGTTCCAACTATCTGAGGTTTGTCCTGATTCAAAGGAGCAGACATTGCCTTCACATTAAAATCAAAGGAATGTGCTGTAAAATAATCTGTCTTACATGACATCTCATTTATACATTTGCCTGTATTATAATCAAACTCATAAAGCTTAGCCTTATATCCATCAATCTCTGGCTTAAAATGAGCGCACATAGCCATGACGCGGCCTTTTTCAGGATAATACTCACTGTTTGACCTTGTAATGCTGAGTGGTGTCTCAAATACTTTATCCTGTCTTACTGTTCTGTTTACCTCATCTATTGTAAAGAACATTACATTCGACTTCTCAACACCATCAAACCATTCCACAGGACGTCTGTTTGCTGTATGGTTGTCAAAAAGCATAATTCTTAATGTATTTGGATCTTTGTCTGTCTCATCATGCACAATCTGTATGCCATGCTGCTGGTAGAACCATGCTATCTCACCTTCTGGTTTGAGTACTTTGTCCTCAACATTTGTTCCCTTATAAAATTTCGGATTTGTAAGTATCCATACTATCTCTCTCTTTGGAAGATTTATCTTTGCTATGGTATGAACATTTCTCATTGATATAACCACAGACTCTTCTGCCGGAATATAATCAATGGAATTTATGTGAGCCCAGTCATTTCTTGTTTTATATTTGTCATCAAAAAGTTCATTTACATTAAGATCATAAATTGTCTCGCCAGTATTTCTGTCAAACTCAACTATTGCATTTTCCATATATGTGTCAATTATTGAACTTGAAAGCGAAAGAATGTTTCCATCTGGCTCTTTTTCGATAGCCCAATGGTGAAGACCTTTTCTCTGATGATATGTGTGGTACACACGTCCAAGCATATCCATATCATGTGTGATAACTGTATGTGCGTTTCCATAAGCAGGAACACGTATATTTTTCTCAGGGAAAAGAAATCTTCCATCGTCAAAAAGATACACTCCATAATACTGAGGTATTCTTGTCAATGCAAAACGTATATTTCCATTACAGTCAAAGGCATACACACCACCGCTGTATCCACCTGAAACAAATTTGAAATCATCAAACTTGTCCTCCATCTTTGTTATCTCAACGCAGTCTTTAACAGGTGCATTCAAAGGTGGCGTTTTTATCTTTATAGTCTTTTTGGCAAGCTCATTTCCTGATTTGTCAAGAAGCCTTAATTCTACATTGTTTATTGTATCTTCATAAAGTCCAAGTACTGGCACTCTGTGACGTTTTGTAACTGTCTCATCACACTTTGTGTAATCTTTGGAATTATTTTTACCTTTAATCGTATACTCAACCATACACTCATTTTCTGTGTTAAATACGACCATTGCTGACAGTGGAGAAATTCTAAATGGATTCTTAATAACAAGTGTTCTCTTAAAAGAATAATCCTCTTTGTCAAGTATATTCTCTATCATTCTCTCTTTTATAAATGTAAGCATTGCAGGTGGCTCTACCCTGCTATACAAATTTGAATCATAATAATTAGAATAATAATCTCTTACATTTGTAAGCTTTTTTGACTCCTTTGTAAATCTCTCTTCATTACATGTCGCTGTATGGAGTATAACCTCCTTAACCGGTGCTGCAATCTTACTTAAAATATTCATTGTCATCCTCGTCCTTAATATATAATAGTTCTTCACTATGCTTTAATTTTGCATAGTTTTTTCTTAATTTATGTGCGATTTTTTAATTATCAGAAAAAATATCATTCTATCTTTCTATAATATACAACTCATTACTATCGCCATTATATACATAACAATATCTTGTCAGACCAAATATGTCAAGAAATTTTACGATTAATTAAAAGGAACCATAGCATAAATGCTATAGTCCCCTCTTCTTTAACAATCGGTTTTCTATATTTGTAAAGATGGCTTTGTCTATAATGATGCCTATAACTATGATTAAAACCATAACCATCGCTACCTGGTTTATATCGGCAAGATCTCTTCCTATGATAAGAGTCTGTCCAAGTCCGATAGATGTTGTCATAACTTCACCTGCCATAAGAGCTCTCCACGCAAACGACCATCCCTGCTTAAGTCCTGTGACAAATTCAGGAAGACATGCCGGAAATACTACCTGTGTATAAATCTGCTTTTTATTTGCTCCAAGTGTACTTGCCACCCTCTCATATATAGGTGGTATATGTTTTATCGCATTATCAACTGATATAGCGATACTGAAGGCTGAACCCATCACAACGACAAATAATATCGCCTGCCTTGAAAGACCAAACCACAATATCGAAAATGGTACCCAGCATACACTTGGCAATGTCTGGATGCCAAGTATTACAGGTTTCAGATTTTTCTGAAGGTACTTAAAATGATTTAAAAGCAGACCTATTACAACACCTATAATTACTGCTATTATGTATCCTTCTAATCCCCTGAGCAGAGAATTAACTGTAACTTCCACAAGAGTGCCATCCTCTATAAGTGAAAAGAATTTCTCTATAACCCCTACCGGTGACGGAAAAGCATAAGGTTTATATACATTTAATACTTCTACAAATAACAGATAAAATCCTTCCCATAAAGCAATAAGACCTACAAGAAATATTACAAGTCCCATATTTTCCTCCATTCTAACATTATGTTCTCTCGAAGTTTTTTTGTGTCCGATTTTGTGAAGACCTTCTATTTTTTTACTTCATCAAGTATTCTGTGTCTTATCTGGACAAATTTCTCATCATATACGTTTCTTGGTCTGTCAATTCCAACCTCAACTATATCTGCCACGTTTCCTGTAGCTGCTGATAAAACTACCACTCTGTCCGCAAGATATACTGCTTCCTCAACACTGTGGGTGATAAAAAGCACAGTCTTTTTTGTCTTCATCCAGATATTCTGAAGTTCCTCTCTAAGTCTGTTGGAAGTCTGTTTATCAAGTGCTGAAAAAGGCTCATCCATAAGGAGTATCTTTGAATCCATAGTAAGTGCCCTCGCAAGAGCCACCCTCTGTCTCATACCACCAGACAACTGATGTATCGGATATTCTTTATACTCTGACAGATGCATCATATCAAGATAATAATCTGCTTTTTCTTCCTGAATCTCCTTTGGCACTTTATTTAACTTCATTCCAAACTTTACATTGTCAATGACATTAAGCCACGGATAAAGCCCATGCTCCTGAAACATAACAGTCCTGTCAGCTCCAGCCCCTGTAACCGGCTGCCCATCAACCAGAATCTCTCCTGTGGTAGGTCTTTCAAGACCTGCCACAAGATTTAAAAGTGTGCTCTTACCACATCCTGACTGTCCAACTATGCATACAAATTCTCCGTCATGTACTTCCAGATTTATCTCATGAAGTGTTGACTTGTCACTGTTTTCATATTGTTTACTCAGATTTTTCAATACTAACGACATATTTCTGTCCTTTCATACTATTTATAAAGATTTGCTGCATCAGGTATTTTATCGATAAAGCCTTCCTCTTTACTTATATTTGCAAACTCTTCAAGAGATTCTTTGTTTAACTCTGTGCTTACACCTATTCGTCCAAACGCTTCCTTTAATATATCCTCACTCAAAGATTTGCCTGTAGCTGAATTTATCTCATCATTTATCTTTTTAACTGTGGCATCATTATCGTTATTTATCTTTTCTGTAGCTGCCTCATGCTCTTCTACAAACTTTTCAACAAGTTCAGGATTTTCTTCAAGGAAATCTTTTCTTACAACTACAACTGCCACGTTATAATCTCCATCCATAAATACATCTTTATAATCAAGTACGAGCTCTGCTCCTTTTCCAAGAAGTGTTGCTCCCCATGGTTCAGGTACCAGTGCCGCATCTATATCTCCTCTGTCCATCATATTTTCGACATCGGCATTGGCAACCGCTGTAACTTTTACATCTCCGCCTGCAGTATCAGGTTTAAGACCGTTCTCTGACAACAAATGAAGAAGACTTAAGTGCTGTGTATTTCCAAGCTGAGGTATAGCAACTGTTTTTCCTGCCAAATCCTTAACTGATGAAATACCTGCCCCGCTTCTCTGAAGAAGAACTGCTCCACCCTTTGTCGAACCTGATAAAACCACAACATCTGAGTTTGACTTAACATTTGCTGTTATTGCCGGTACAGGTCCTATATATCCTATATCTATATCTCCTGAAAATAATGCTTCAACTTCTGCAGGTCCTGCATTGAAAGACTGCCATTTTACTTCTGCTTCCTCACCATATTTGTCTTCTAAACTACCCTCGGCTTTCATCAAAAGCGCCTGTGCATGTGTTATATTGTTAAAGTATCCTATTGTCACTTCTTTTTTATCTGATTTCGAACTTCCACATGCTGTAAATGCCATAAGACTTACAGTTGCAAGTATCATCAAACCTATTTTCTTTATCCTCATATTTTCCCTCTTTTCTGCACTTATATGTGCTTAATATATTTGGGCTAAGCGCTAAAACCTTTTACTGATATCAGTATACGAAAATTATCCATTACACAAAACCTGTATTTTAGACAACGTTTTCACTTGATATTATAGCTTATTTATTATAATATATTTGTTGTATGGATATTTTTTATTTTATAATAATTATTCATTTTTTGACAACGTTTTCACAATTACTTTTGTTATAATACTTAACTTTGATTAAATTTGTATGCATATGGCGGAAAATCAAGTACAGGAGAGATTCCGAGAGAACATATCTTATAGAAATGAGGTTTATTATGTCACTAAAAAAAATCGCTGAATTAACAAATACTTCTGTTTCAACTGTGTCGCGTGTTTTAAACACCCCAGGCTATACCTGCAAGGACCAGAAGCTTGCAGAAAAGATATGGCAGACAGCCAAAGAACTCCATTACCTTCCAAATACTGCTGCCAAAGAGCTCAGAAAGGGATCTGAATATCTGGCTGAACCTCCATATACAGTGGATTTATTTCTTACAAGATTTAATTCTATAAAAGAAGACGCGTTTTTTAATGAATTATTTAATATTTTAAAAGAAGAACTTCTGATGCATGGCTGTTATCTCGGAGATATATTAAACACTTTTGATATGGTAAAACTCACCCAGTCTCCCTCTGACATAAAGACAGTCCCTTTCAGGTCATACAGCAGTATGCTCTCTGAAAAAGCTGATAATTCTACTGTATTTATTGAAAACAAAAAAAATACCGGACTCATAATATTTGGAAAATGTCCAAATGGCCTGATTCCGATATTAAAGAAAAGATATTCTTATATTGTTGGAATAGACAGAAACCCAACAGATTATGAATATGATGAGGTAATATGCAACGGAAGTACTGCTGCCGAAAAAGCTATGGAATATCTTATATCTCTGGGACACAGAGATATCGCATATATAGGTGACTGCACTTATGAGTCTCGATATATAGGATATTATCAGTCTCTGCTTAACCATAAGATTCCTCTCAGCCATCATAATGTCTTCCCTACAAGCCAGACAGAAGAAGAAGGCTTCAAGGCTATGATATCAATCTTAGATTCAGAACTTATGCCGTCTGCCATTTTCTGTGCTAACGATGTCACTGCCTTAGGCGTTTTGAAAGCCATTCACAGCAAACGAAAAAAAGGCTATATTCCATCTGTCATCTCTATCGACAATATCATGGAATCAGCCAATACAAAACCTATGCTTACCACAATAGATATACCAAAACATGAAATGGTTCATATGGCAGTTACCCTCCTTCTAGACAGGAAAAATGGATACCATTCAGAAATTATACGTCTTGAGCTGCCATGTAAACTTATCGAGAGGGAAAGCTGCACATATGCAAATAAATAAAAATACTAATTTTTTCTTGCAATCTCACCCTGATGTTTATATATACTGCCACTTGGGATATATCCTCTTACCATTGAAAGTGGGTATACATTTGTGTTGCTTCCTATTATTGTACCAGGATTTAACACACTGTTGCATCCAACTTCAACATAATTACCAAGTATAGCACCCATCTTTTTAAGGCCAGTCTCAATAATGTCACCCTCATATCTCAAAGTAACATTTGTCTTATCAGACTTAACATTTGATGTTATTGAGCCTGCGCCCATATGTGATTTATATCCGAGAATTGAATCTCCAACATAGTTGTAGTGAGGA